>NZ_JAAKPX010000001.1:0-265654 GCF_049172135.1 Aeromonas sp. 603079
CCGAGCGGCCAAAGGGATCAGACTGTAAATCTGACGGCTCTGCCTTCGAAGGTTCGAATCCTTCTCCCTCCACCATCATTAAGAAAGCCCGGCCTTGCGCCGGGTTTTCGCTTTCTTGCCCACTAACACTTTCCGCCCTTGTCAGATTTGACAGTTGCAATTGCATCCCACCTTGCTCATCGTGGCATCATCAACATCAGAGTGTTCACATCATGTTTGAAGTCTGGGATGAGCATGGCCACGCAACAGGTCTGACACTGCAGGCACTCAAAATCAGAATCAGCAACGACTATCAGGGCGATCTGATGGTGCGCTACAGCAACAAGCTGGGACTCCCCACGACCCTCTTTCTGACCATTCATCAGGGCGTTGCCTATCAACGCTTCAAAGCGGGCTCGCCAAAACTGGATTGGGAATGGCTGGCCAGCGCAGGCAATGGCCACAGCCCCCGCAATTTTATGAGCGAACAGTTTCCCGATTTTCAACTCGCACTGGATAATTGAACATCGGCAAATATCGCTAACCCACCATCACAGATTACCCAAAAACTGATTTTCCATTCGCATGATATTCCTGCCAAATTGCATGATGACGTGGGGGCGAGTACAATCTCGCACCCCGAATATCCGGCGCATCTTCTTTCGATAACCCCAGATATGCCGTCATCGGGTCGCGCTGCATTGAGCCCTCCTCTCGGAAGGCATCTTGCACCGCAGCTCAACCACTACGATGCCATCAGGTGGCATCGTCCTGATTTGCAATCAGATATAAAGAGTCCGCCATGTTTAAACCAGAATTGCTCTCACCCGCAGGTTCCCTCAAGAACATGCGTTACGCCTATGCCTATGGTGCCGATGCCGTCTATGCCGGTCAGCCCCGCTACAGCCTGCGGGTACGCAACAACGAATTCGATCACGAGAACCTGCAACTGGGCATCAACGAAGCCCATGCGCTGGGCAAGCAGTTCTATGTGGTGGCCAACATCCAGCCCCACAACTCCAAGCTCAAGACCTTTATCCGCGACATGCGCCCTGTGGTGGAGATGAAGCCGGATGCGCTGATCATGTCAGACCCCGGTCTCATCATGATGATGCGCGAAGCTTTCCCTGATATGCCCATTCACCTCTCGGTGCAGGCCAACGCGGTCAACTGGGCCACGGTGAAGTTCTGGCATCAGATGGGCTTGACTCGGGTCATCCTCTCCCGCGAACTGTCGCTGGACGAAATCGAGGAGATCCGCATGCAGGTGCCGGAGATGGAGTTGGAAGTCTTCGTTCACGGCGCTCTGTGCATGGCCTACTCCGGCCGCTGTCTGCTATCCGGCTATATCAACAAGCGCGACCCCAACCAGGGCACCTGCACCAACTCCTGCCGCTGGGAGTACAAGGTTCACGAAGGTAAAGAAGATGACGTGGGCCAGATCGTCCACCGTCAGGAGCCCATCGCCGTGCAGAAAGTTGACCCGACGCTGGGCCTCGGCAAGCCGAGCGATGCACTGGTGCTGCTGGAGGAGTCCAACCGCCCGGGCGAGTACATGAGCGCGTTCGAGGACGAGCACGGCACCTACATCATGAACTCCAAGGATCTGCGCGCCGTCGAACATGTCGAGCGCCTGACCAAGATGGGCGTCCATTCGCTGAAAATCGAAGGGCGCACCAAGTCTTTCTATTACTGCGCCCGTACCGCCCAGGTCTATCGCAAGGCCATCGACGATGCGGTTGCAGGCCGTCCGTTCGACCGCAGCCTGATGGGCACCCTCGAAAATCTGGCCCACCGCGGCTATACCGAGGGCTTCCTGCGCCGTCACAACCACAGCGAATACCAGAACTACGACTACGGCTACTCCGTCTCCGACACCCAGCAGTTCGTCGGCGAGATCACCGGTCGCAACGGTGACATGGTCGAGGTCGAGGTAAAGAACAAGTTCCTGGTGGGCAACAGCCTGGAGCTGATGACCCCGCAGGGCAACCTCAGCTTCAATCTGGAGCAGATGCAGAACCGCAAGGGCGAGCTGATCGACACCGCACCGGGCAACGGCCACGTAGTCTATGTGCCGGTGCCGAAGGAAGTGGACGTGAACTACGGCATCCTGCTGCGCAACCTCGGTGAGCGTCAGGATACCCGTCAGCCCCACTCGGCCGCCTGAGATGGCACTGCTCATCACCGACAAGTGCATCAACTGTGACATGTGTGATCCCGAGTGTCCGAACCAGGCCATCAGCCTGGGTGAGGAGATTTACGAGATCGACCCCAGTCGCTGCACCGAGTGCGTCGGTCACTATGAGAAGCCGACCTGTATCAGTGTCTGCCCTATCGACTGCATCATCTGGGATCCCGCTCATGTGGAAACCGAAGATCAGCTGATGGAAAAGTTTGTGCGGATGCATCGGCAGTAACCTCGGTATCAGCATCAACAACTCACAGGCTGCATCCTCCGGGAGCCCGTCCATATGATGAAACCGCAGCGCTGCTGATGAAGAAGTTTGTACAGATGCACCGACAGTAAATGCAACAAGGCCGGGAAATCCCGGCCTTTTTTGATCCCGCCCTCATCTCCATGATGGCTATTTTTTGTTTACCAACCGGTGCAATTCATCCAGTTCCCGCTGCGCCGTCAGCAAGTCGGTCTGTGCCTGCTCCAATTTGCTCTGCTTGTCGGCAATCTTGTCCGGCTTGCCACTGACTCTCGCCTCCTGCAGCTCGAGCAGACGCTCGTCCACCTTGCCACGCAGCTTGTTAACCCGCTCTTTCTGCTCCTTGAGCAGACCTTCATCGGTACAATTGGCCTTGATATTGCGTGCGGCCTGTTCCAGCCCGGCAATCTGCCCGGCGTTGTTGTGTGCTTTGGCAAACACCAGCTGGTCGTTGACGGCCTGCAGACGAGCCTTGCAACCGACCGCCTCACTGCCAAAGACCTGACCCGCCAACAGCAGCAAGCCGGCTCCCCATACTTTCCACATCTCGATTCATCCGGTCTTGTTTGCGAGCTGACCATAAAAACCTCGATCGGTAGCAGGGTCAAGTAAGCGGGAAAAAGGTGCGACAGAAGTTGTGCAACATCACGCAATTGCCACCCTGTTGGTTCTACAATGGCGCTCTTTTCAATCGGGAGTCTGTTATGAATCAACAAATTGTGGTCATTGCCAACGGTGCCCCCTATGGCAGCGAATCCCTGTTCAACGCCCTGCGTCTAGCTATCGCCCTCAACGAACAGGGTGGTGCCAGCCTGAAGCTGTTCCTGATGTCAGATGCGGTGAGTGCAGCACTGGCCGGTCAGGCACCGGCCGAGGGGTACAACCTGCGCCAGATGCTGGAGATCCTGCTGGCCCAGGGCGTCACCATTCGCCTGTGCAAGACCTGCACCGATGCCCGTGGCATCACCGCCCTGCCGCTGATCGAGGGCATTGAGGTCGGCACCCTGCCGATGCTGGCCCAATGGACCCTGGCTGCCGACAAGGTGCTGACCTTCTGAACCATAAGGGGCTGGCCAGCGGCAAAGTCAGCCCGGTTAGCCTACCACCGACTCCTGCCGGGCACTTCGCCGACCATGATGTCGGGCGCCAGCTTCATAAAGCGCAAAGATCGCCACACAAAGCAGCGCCATCAGCGCATAGAGCAACTGCCCGCTCCACTGCTCGAGGATCCAGCCTCCCAGCAGGGCGCCGGCAGCCCCTCCCAACCCGGCCAGTGCGCTGGCACCAAAGTAGCTTCCCTTGAGGTGGGTGGGGGCCATCTGGTCGATCAGCACGTTGAGCAGGGGGAAGAGGATGGTCTCGCCGATGCTGAGCAGCAGCACGGCGCCAAACCAGTGGCTGCGCACCATCGGGTCCCCCAGCGCGAAGAGCAATTGGGCAGCCAAAAAGAGCGCCATGCCGATATGAAGCCGTACCCGCACCGGCCAGCGTGACAACAACCGCAGCAGCGGAAACTGCAGCAGCACCACGGTCAGTGCATTGGTCGCCACCAGCAGGGCAACCAGCTCGGCCACCTGCGGCATCCCGGCCCGAGTCAGGTATTGCACCAGCGGCGAGTGAAACTGGGAGTAGACCAGCACCATCAGGAGATTGGCCATCACCAGCAACAGGAAGGCGCGATCCGCCAGCAACACCTTGATAGCATCCCGCAGTCCGGGGCCAGCCGCCCCCGGCTTGCCTGTGCTGCCAGCACGGCGAAATCCCCAGCCAAAGGCCAGCGCCAACAGCAGATAGCTCACCACCAGAAACAGGAAGGTCTCCTGCTGGGCGTTGATCCCGAGGGTCACTCCGAGCAGCGGCCCCAGCGCCGCCCCCAGGTTGAGCAGAAAATAGCGCAGGTGCAGTGCCAGCTCCCGCGCCTTGGCCGAGGCCAGACTGTCGGCCATCAGCGCCTTGCCGGGGGCATCGATGAGCCCCGACGAGAGACCGCTGCCCATCACCCCTATCCCGAGCCAGAACACCGCATGGGAGAAACCGAGCAGACCGAAACAGATCATCGCCACCAGACAACCGGCCAGCAGTATGCTGCGCCGCCCGAAGCAATCAGAGAGCCAGCCGCCGTAAAAACTGACCAGGGTAGAGAGGGCCATCGAGCCACCCAGCAACAGGCCGATCAAGGTGGCCGAAAGGTCATACTCCCGATAGAGCAGAATGGAGAGGAAGGGCCACACCATGTAGTAGCTGGTACGCACCATAAAGGTACCCAGAATGACGATCCAGACCAGCGGGGTAAATTGCCTGAAGGTGCTCCATGACATCTCTATGCTCCATGCCCCGCAGCTCTTACCACAAGATCCTGTCATAAACGGGGAAAGCATTCAGTTGTAACAGAGGGCCTCAATAGAAACAACCTTTGCTCACCAGCAAGGTGCAACCGGATGCCAAAAGGCCAGCCGATGGGCATCGGCTGGCCTTTTTATCACGGGATTTCCCTCGGGCTAGCGCCAGGGGCTCTGCTGCCACAGCCGCCCAAGTCCTGCCTCGAGCGCCTGCGCGCCCTGCTGCCCCAGCTTCTGGGTCAGGCTTTTTGGCTTGCGATAGCTGATGCCGATCACCTTGTGGTGGCTGGCCTGTGCCAGCAGATAGTCATCACTGGTGCAGAGGGTATCCACCAACCCCAGCCCCTTGGCCTGACTTGCCAGCCAGTGCTCTCCGGTCGTGACCTGATCGATATCGAGTTGCGGGCGATGTTCGGCCACAAAGGCCTTGAAACGCTCGTGGATCGCCGACAGCTCCTCACGAAACTTCTCGCGCCCCAGATCGTCGTTCTCGCCGAACATGGTGATGGTGCGCTTGTACTGACCGGCAGTGTGCATCTCGAATTCGATATCGTGCTTTTTCAACAACTTGTTGAAGTTCGGCAGCTGGGCGATCACCCCGATGGAGCCGACGATGGCAAAGGGGGCAGCCAAGATCTTGTCTGCCACACAGGCCATCATGTAGCCACCGCTCGCCGCCACCTTGTCGATAGCCACGGTTAGCTTGATGTCACGATCGCGCAGTCGCTGCAACTGGGAAGCGGCCAAGCCGTAGCCATGCACCACGCCGCCACCGGATTCGAGTCGCAGCAGCACCTCGTCGCCGGGCTGGGCGACGCCAATCACCGCGCTCACCTCCTCGCGCAGGGAGGCCACCTCTTTGGCATCCATGCTACCGTTGAAATCGAGCACAAACAGGCGACTGCGCTCATCACCCGCCTTGGCGCGCTTTTTCTGCTCCTCTTTCTGCTGCTTTTCCAGCACCTTGCGCTCGGCCTTGCTTACGAGCGCGCTCTTGAGGGCAAATTGCCCCTGCTCCAGCTCGCTCGAGAGATCGGTCACCACCAGCTCCCCCTTGCGCGCTTTCGGCTGGCGAGTGCTCACAATCATCAGGATGATGGCGCCGATGGCCAGCAGGAAGGTCACTGTCTTGGCCAAAAACAGGCCATATTCGGTCAGAAATGTCACGATGGACTCCAGAATGGATCGGTTTTCGTCACATTCTAGGGAGTTTGATGGAGGCGCGCAAAAAATCGCAGCCAGTGCCAGGAAAAACCAACCCGAGCATCACAACCTCTCTATTTTCTTCACATTTTTCTTGCCGCTGGCTGGTCAAACAGGCGCGCGGATCAGTACACTTGGCGCCGATTGCCATGCACTTATGGCCGGAATTTGTTAACAGGAGTTGTCATGCTCGATTATCAGGCGCCCCGCGATCTGCTCAAGGATAAAGTCATTCTGGTCACCGGTGCCGGCGACGGGATCGGCCGCGAAGCCGCCCTCACCTACGCCGCTCACGGTGCCACCGTGATCCTGCTCGGCCGCACCAGCGCCAAACTCGAAGCCGTGTATGACCAGATTGAAGCGGCCGGTTATCCGCTGCCCGCCATCGTGCCGGTGGATCTGAAAGGGGCCACCGCCGCCCACTACCGCGGCATGGCCGAAACCTTCGCCCAGCAGTTTGGCCGCCTCGACGGCGTGCTGTTCAACGCCGGTCTGCTTGGCACCCTCTCTCCGTTTGAACACATTCAGGAGAAGGAGTGGGACGAGGTGATGCAGGTCAACGTCAAATCGGAATTCCTGCTGACCCAGGCGCTGCTGCCGCTGCTGCGCCAGACTGCCAAGACGCAGGGCGATGCCTCCATCGTCTACACCTCCTCCAGCGTGGGGCGCAAAGGGCGCGCCTACTGGGGCACCTATGCCATCTCCAAATTCGCCATCGAGGGGATGATGGAAGTGCTGGCTGACGAGCTTGAGAACACCGGTGTGCGGGTCAATACCCTAAACCCGGGCGGTACCCGTACCAAGATGCGCGCCAGCGCCTTCCCGGCGGAAGATCCCATGAACCTCAAGACTCCGGCCGACCTGATGCCGCTCTACCTCTACCTGATGGGGTCGGACAGCCGCGGCAAAACCGGTCAGACCTTTGTGGCTCAGCCAAAATAAACAAGTTGCGTGGCCCAGCCCAAATAAATCAATAAAATACCCAGAGTGTTGTGCGGCAGGGGTTAAATTGAATAGGGGGCACAGGCTCCCTGTTCGAACCACTGACCATCCTATCTCCAATCAGGTTGAACTATGTTTCGTCCCAAGAGCACGTTTGAGCAATGGCGGATCTTTCAGGCGGTGGTCGACTGCGGCGGCTACGCCCAGGCGGCCGAGGCGCTGAACAAGAGCCAGTCCTCCCTCAATCATGCGGTTGCGAAGTTGCAGCAGAGTCTGGGGGTGCCCTTGCTGGAGGTGCGCGGCCGCAAGGCGGTGCTGACGCCGGCGGGCGAGATCTTCCTCAAGCGGGCCCGTCAGTTGAGCCAACAGGTGGAAGAGCTGGAAAATCTGGCCAACAACCTGGAGCGACAATGGGAGCCGCAGATCAACCTCTATGTCTCGGCGCTGCAGCCAAGGGATCGCCTCTATCGGGCCCTGGCCAGCTTCTATCCCCGCAGCCGGGGTTGCCGGGTCAACCTGCACGAACGCATTCACTGCCACTTCAACGCCCTGCAACCGGGGGATCTGATGCTCTCCGAGCACCTGCCCGGCGATCGCACCGGTCTGCTGCTGGACGAGGTGTGCCTGCTGCCCCTCTGCGCCGCCAGCCATCCGCTGGCACAGGAGGAGGGGCCCATCCGCAGCGACGTGCTGACCAGCCACAACCAGATCAGCCTCCATCCCCCTATTCACCGCTCGGTGGACTGGAACGATGCGGATGACACCGGCTGGAAGGCGACCCACTACCACGAAGTGCTCGCCATGCTGCGCCTCGGCCTCGGCTATGCCTGGCTGCCGCGCCATCTGGTTGAGCGGGAGCTGGCGGAAGGTTCACTCATACAGCTGGATCTGGAGAGCGGCAACGAGCGCCACCTCTACACCTATCTGCTGACCCTCTCCCCCGAATCTCTCGGTCCTGCGACCGAGCTGCTGCTGCGCTGCCTGCGCAACGAATATCAGGGAGAATCAGCGCTGCTTCCGCACGCCCAGCCCCGGCACGACAAATAACAGCCAGCCCCCCGTCAGACGTTGGGCACCCGCCAGCTGGCGGCCAGTGCCACCAGTGCCAATCCCAGCGCCACCATAAAGACCCCGTGGAAACTCCACACCTCCGCCACCACACCGGCGATAGCCCCCGCCATGATGGAGCCGGTGCGGATGCTGTTGGCAAACAGGGTGGTCGCCACCCCGGCCCGCCCCGGCATCAGATCCTGAAAGTAAGACATGCCGATCCCCGCCACGATACCGATGAAGATGGCGTTGAACAGCTGCAAGGCGATCAGGGCGTATTGGTCGGTGAGGGTCACCAGACCTGTGTAAAAGGCCGCGCCAGCCAGCACCGCCAGCAACATCATGGGGCGCTTGCCAAAGCGCGCCGTGTAGTAACCCGCCAGCAGCATGAAGGGGATCTCCAGCGCCGCTGCCGTGCCCATCAGGATACCGGCAAGCTTCTCATCCATCCCGAGCTCGCGAGTGATGTAGAGCGGCATATTGATGAGGTACATGCTGTTGCAGGTCCACATCAGGGTTGAGGCGATAAAGAGCGCCCGCACCGCCGGATCCCGCCAGCTGCTGACCCGCTCTGTCTCTTCGGCCAGCTTGGGCAAAGGGAGAGAGGGGAGCCAGCGCCACACTACCAGCGCACAGAGCAGGTAGGCCAGTGCCGAGGCCAGGTACATCAGCTCGAAACCGTAGCCGATGGCCAGCGCGAAGGCGATGGGCGGGCCTATGACCCAGGCCAGCGAAAACTGGGCCCGCATCACCGAGCTGAACATGTCAGCCCGCCGGTTGCGGCTGTCAGAATACTCCCGCGCCAGCGCAAACAGCTGGGGACTGGCAGTGGCCGCCAGCGCCGCCAGCATGACCCCCAGACTCGCCAGCAGCCAGTAGTTGCGGTTCCAGGCAAACAGCAGGGAGAGCGCCACTCCGGCAAAACAGCAGCGCAGGATCAGTCGCTTGCGATCCCCCTTGTTGTCGGAGCGATGGCCCAGCCACTGGCTGACCAGAATGCCCACCACAGCATTGATGGTATAGAAGAGCCCGACCAGAAAGGGGCGCACCTGCACCTCTTCGGCCAGAAACAGACTTAAGGTAGGCACCTGCAGTGCCACCGCGACGCCGGTCATAAAGGTCACGGCAAGAAATGAAAGAGAGACGGGGTCAGGGCGTTTGACCGCCGCTATCGACAAGCTCATAGGGTTACCACTGATTGGAGGGACGATACGGGCTAACGGGCGGCAGCCGTATGAAAATTCGGCGCCTATCTTATGTCACTATCAAGAGCGGGCTCAAGGATGGCATAAACAGGTGTGCGCCTTGCGAGGGAAGCCGCGACCCCGTAGAGTGAAAGCCCATCCTGCCAGCACAAGGAGTTCGCATGTTTGATTTTGATCAGGAAGTAGACCGCAGTGGCACCATGAGCCTGAAATGGGACAAGTACAAGGGTCAGGATGTGCTGCCCATGTGGGTTGCCGATACCGACTTTGTCTCTCCCCCGTCCGTGATTGAGGCGTTGACCAAACGGGTCGCCCACGGCATTTTCGGCTATTCACGCCCCTCGCCGCGCCTGATCGAACTCATTATCGAACGGATGGCGACCCGCTATGGCTGGACCATCGAGCCCGAATGGCTGGTATTCCTGCCCGGTGTGGTGCCGGGGCTCAACCTTGCCTGCAAGGCGTGGAGCCAGCATGGCCGCGGTATCATCACCCCCAAGCCGGTCTACTACCCCTTCCTGCAGGCGCCGGGCTTCAATGATCGCCCCCTACTCACCGTGCCGATGATTGAAGAGGCCGGTCGTTGGGTGCTGGATCTTGAAGAGCTGGAGCGTCAGGCTCCCGCCGCAGACCTGCTGCTGCTCTGCAACCCCCACAACCCGGGCGGCACCATCTTCACCCGTGACGAGCTGCTGGCCATCGATGCCATCGCTGCGCGCCACAATCTGGTAATCTGCTCCGATGAAATCCACTGCGATCTGCTGCTGGATAAAAACGCCCGCCACATTCCCTACGGCGCCATCAGTGCACAAGCGGCCGAGCGCTGCGCGGTGATGATGGCCCCGAGCAAGACTTTCAATATCGCCGGTCTCTGCTGCTCCTTCGCCATTATCCCCAACGCCCGTCTGCGCTTCAGGCTGCAGCAGGCGATGCGCGGCATCAGCGCCGACGTCAACCTGCTGGGCTTTGTCGCCGCCGAAGCGGCCTATGAGGGTGGCGAACAGTGGCTGACCGAGCAGCTCGACTATCTGGCGGCCAATCTGGCCCTGATCCAGCAGGCGGTTGCCCGCTGGCCCGGCGTCAAGCTGGCCAACCATCAGGCGACGTATCTGGCCTGGATCGATGTGAGCGCCCTTGGCCTTGCCGATCCCATCGCCTTCTTCGAGCAGGCCGGCGTTGGTCTCTCCCCCGGCGCCCAGTTTGGCGACGGTCAGTTCGTGCGGCTCAACTTCGGCTGCACCAGGGCACGGCTGACCGACGCGCTGGCGCGGATGGAGCGGGCAATCCTCAATAACAAGCCCTGATCAGCCAGCAACGGGATGGGCAAGCCCCATCCCTTTTTCCCTGTGTCACCAGCCAGCGGTCAACTCAGTCAACGGTCAATTATGTCTCTACGGATCTTGCATCACCTTCTGCTCCCCCTCTGTGCACTCTCTGCGCTGCTCTCCTTTGGCAGCCAGGCGCTGACTATCGGAACGGGCCCGCTCAATGGGGTCTACTACCCGACCGGTGGCGCCATCTGCCGGGTGCTCAATGCCGGCCATGCCCTGCATGGGGACAGCTGCACCGTGCAGAGCACCCGTGGCTCGATGGCCAACCTCAAGGCACTCGACAAGGGGGACGTACAGCTGGCGCTGGTGCAGTCCGATGTGTTGCACCAAGCCCTGCACGGCACCGGCCCCTTCAGCGGGCAGGGGGCCAACAATGAGCTGCGCAGCCTGTTTCGCCTCTATCAGGAATCGTTGACCCTGCTGGCCGCCCCCAATAGCGGCATCACCACCCTGGCAGATATCGAAGGGAAGCGGGTCTATCCCGGCAACAAGGGCGCCGGTGAGCAGATCACCAGCCAGGCCCTGATGGCAGCCATGGGATGGCAACCCGGGCAGTTTGCTGCCTATCAACTCAAGTCGGACAGCGAACCGCTGGAAGGGCTGTGCGATGGCTCGCTGGATGCCGCTTTTGTGGTGGCCGGTCACCCCAGTCTGGCGGTCGGCGACCTGATCAGCCGCTGCAAGGTGCGCCTCATCCCCATCGAAGGGGAGCAGATCGACACGCTGCTCAAGCAACACCCCTATTACCAGCGCAGCCGCATCGCCGCCAACCTCTATCCGGGACAGACCACCGCCATCAACAATATCGGGATGAGTGCCGAACTGGTGGCGCTGGCCAGTCTGCCGGATCCCATCGTCCGTACCGTGCGAGATACCCTGCTGGCCCGGGTCAAACAGTTCAGCCGGCTGCATCCGGCCCTGAGCAAGGTGACCCCCGAGCAGTTGCAGGCGCAAACCGAGCTTCCCCTCCATGCGGGGATGTCGGATCGACCGCCAGCCCCCTTGCCACTGCCCCCCGAGCAGTTAACCGCGGAACAGCTGACGCCGGAGCCGTTAACACCGGCACCATCGGCCTCGGAGGCGGCGCCCACGACAGAGCCGGTGAGTGCCACCAGCGGGGCGACTACGCCCTCTGACGCGACCGCCACCAGCAGTGCCGCAGTGGCAACAGAAGCCACAGAGGTTAATCCCTTGCCCGAAGAGGCACTTGAGGTCACCCCCGAGCTCACTGCTACGCCGACCACAGAGGGGGAAATAGTTGCTCCCTCTGCCGCAGCGTCAACTGCGCCAGCACCATCGGCTGCCGTTCCAGCTCAGTTGCCGCAAAGCGCCTCTGCGGCAACTGCGCCGCAAGAGCAGACAACCCAGCCTGCCAGCAGCGCAGTTGCTGACGAAACCCCACCGCAGGATAAGGCCGACACGTCACCCTCCCCTGCCACCAGCGCAGTCACGCCGCCGCAACCCTGAATGGTCAGCTCCCACAAATGCATCAGGGCAGCCTCAGCTGCCCTGATTATTGATATGCGCTCGACAGTGGCGAAATCAATTGGCCTGCTCACCTTGCCGTACCACTACGGCTCAATCACCCGGGTCAGATAGGGGTTGGGCTTCTGGATCTCCTCCTCCACCCAGTGCAGCAACTGCTTGATGGCCCGCGACAACACCTGATTCTGACGCACCACATAACCCAGACTGGTCCCGGGAAAGTCGCCGAGGCTGGTGACCGGCGCGGTGAGGTTGAGGCGCGGATGCAGGGAGAAGTCCGGCACGATGGCGACACCAAAGCCCGCCTCGGCCCAATCCAGCTGGGCGTCCACGCTGCCCACCTCCATGATGCGGCAAGGGGGTAACGCCAACAGCGGCAGGGATGGGTCGATCAGCGCCCGGGTGCGGGTGTCGTGACCGAGCAAGATCAGGGTCGGCTCATCGAGGGGATCGCTCTCCCCCGCCACCGCCCGCGCCTGCCAGCGGGCAAGGCCGTGGCCCAGCGCGCACCAGGTTACCTGTTGCAGCTCGGTATAGAAGAGCGGCTCGCTGCGCTTTTGCGCCATCACGAAGCCCAGATCCGCCTTGCCCGCCTTGACCAGCTCGGCGGCCTGATCCGAAGTGGTGTTGAACAGGGTAAGGTCGATGCCGGGGAACTCCCGCTTGAAGCGCTGGAACGGCTGGATAAGCAGCAGGCGGGAGATGATGTCGCTGGCGGCGATGGCCAGCGTCCCCTGACTCAGCTGGTTGAGGGCATTGAGATCGGACTGGCAGAGCTGCAACTCGGCAATGGTGCGCTCGGCGCTTTGCAGCAGCCGCTCCCCCGCCTGCGTCAGGCGAAACGGACTGCGCTCGATCAGCCGCACCCGGGTCGCCTGCTCCAGCCGCTTGATATGCAGGCTGACATTGGGCTGGGTCATGTGCAGCTCGGTGGCGGTCTGGCCAAAATGTTGCAATCGGGCCAGGGTGACAAAGGTTTGCAGCCAGTGAATATCCAGCATAAGAGTCCCTCAACCCGCGATGTGCGGGGCTTGCCAGGCAAAATCGGACGGTTTGCCGCTTAATTGGCCATAATTATATGGTTCTCTTATCGGAATTATAAAGATAATTAATTTTTCTAATCCGCATCAGGCTCCTAGGATGAACGCCTAACGTCTTAGGAGAAAGAGTCATGTCGTCTATCGTAGTCGTAGGTGCTAACTGGGGTGATGAAGGCAAAGGCCGCATCGTGGATTATCTGGCAGGTCAAGCTGGCGCCAGCATTCGCTTCCAGGGCGGCAACAACGCTGGCCACACCGTGGTCAACGACCTTGGCACCTTCAAGCTGCACCAGGTTCCGAGTGGCGTATTCAACCCGGATTGCCTGGTTGTCCTCGGCCCGGGCATGGTGATCAGCCCCGAGAAACTGACCGTCGAGCTCGACGAAGTCAAAGCCTCCGGCGTGACTCCGAAGCTGGCCATCTCTGACCGCGCTACCCTCTGCCTGCCGCTGCACGCACTGGAAGATACCCTGGAAGAGCAACGTCTGGGTGACGGCGCCTATGGCTCCACCCGTCAGGGCATCGCTCCTGCCTACGGCGATCGCGTGATGAAAAAAGCGATCCTGGTCGGCTGGCTGAAACAGCCGGACGTACTGGTCGAGCGCATCCAGTTCATGCTGGACTGGAAACTGCCGCAGATGAAGGCTATCTACCCCTCCTTCGAATTCACCCAGACTGCCCAGGAGATGGCTGACTGGCTGCTGGAAGTCTCTGCACCCTGGATCGACGCCGTCTGCAACGTCAGCATGCCGCTCAAAGCGCTGCAGGCCGAAGGCAAGACCCTGCTGTTCGAAGCGCAGTTGGGCGCTGGCCGTGACCTGATCTACGGCGAATACCCTTGGGTGACCTCCTCCCACGTATCTGGCGCCTACGCCGGTATCGGTGGCGGTCTGCCGGGTCTGCGCCCGGAGCGCGTCATCGCTGTGGCCAAGGCATTCAGCTCCTCTGTCGGTACCGGCACCCTGCTGACCGCCATGGAGAACCAGGACGAGTTCCGCAAGATCACCAACGAGTTCGGTGCCACCACCGGCCGTCCCCGTGATGTCGGTTACTTCGACGCCGTCGCCACCAAGAACGGTGTCGAGCTGCAAGCCGCCACCGAAGTGGCACTGACCAAGCTGGACTGCCTGACCGGTCTGCCGGATCTGAAGATCTGCGTGGCTTACGAAGGTGCCCACACCGAGAACCCGATTTGGCCGCAAACCGCAGCCCTGAAGCCAGTTTACGAGCAGATGGAAAGCTGGAGCGAAGACATCACCGGCTGCCGCACCTTCGAAGAGCTGCCCAAAGCGGCCCAGCAGTACGTGCTGCGTATCGAAGAGCTGCTCGGCGTACCGGTTCCGATGGTTTCCGTCGGCCCGGGCCGTGACGAGATGATCCTGCGCTAAGCCGCACCTCTCATCGTCAAACAAAAAACCGGCATCCCTGATGCCGGTTTTTTTATGGCTGCCGTTTACCTTCTTGCCATAAAACCACCAAAAGGCTCAATTAACTCACCAACCGAGCTAACATTGAGCCGTTCTGCAATAACATTCTACCCTGCTCTCGCTAAAGTGAACCCGTTACCACACGAGGAGTCACCCGATGAAATTGCTCAAACAGAGTGCCCTGTTGCCACTGCTCTGCCTGACGGCCATGCCAGCCTTTGCCATGACCCTGAAGAGCACGGATATTCACGAAGGCCAGTTGATGGACAAACAGTTCAGCTTCAACGGCTTTGGCTGCAGCGGCGACAACCACTCGCCCCAGCTGAGCTGGCAGGATCTGCCGGCTGGCACCAAAAGCGTTGCTATCACTGCCTATGACCCCGATGCCCCTACCGGCAGCGGTTGGTGGCACTGGCTGGTGGTGAACCTGCCTGCCACCCAGAGCGAGCTGGCCAGCAATGCCTCCGGCAAGCTCAAGCAGGGATTGGAGATCCGCACCGACTTTGGCAGCCAGGGTTACGGCGGCCCCTGCCCGCCCGCAGGTCACGGCATGCACCGCTATCAGTTCACCGCCTGGGCCCTGCCCCATGATCTCGAGGTAAAGGCTGATACCCCGCCGGCTATGGTAGGCTACATGCTCAACAGCATGGCGCTCGGCAAGGCCACCCTGACCGCCACCTTCGTCACCCCCTAGGAGCCAACCGGATGAGCACTCCCCTGCTGCAACAGAGCCACTATCTCGGGATCCGCCAGCAGCCCCTGCACCGGGTGCTCATCTACGCCCCGACCCTCATCTGGGTCACCCAGGGGAGCAAGCAACTGTGGTGGCGCGAGCGACGTCTGTCGTTTGACAGGGAGCGGTGGCTGCTGATCCCGGCAGGCCACCAGCTCACCTTCGTCAATCAGCCGGAGCAGGGCAAGTTTCGCTCCCACGCCATCACGCTGCTCACCCCGCCGCCACCAGAATGGCTGGCCGAGTCAGCCCCTTCCCACGCCGATCTGGAGGAACCTGCCGTCAAGGTCACCCCCGGGCTCGCCTTCTGCTTTGAGCTCATCAGCACCATGGCCGAACGGGGACTGAGCGAGGCGACCCAGGCCGAACTGCTGCGCGGCTTCTATGCCGAGCTGCGGGCCGCCAACGCCCTCGGGTTGCTCTTTCCCGCCAGCACCATGACCCTCGCAGAGCGGCTGGCCCGCTACCTGGCGGTGGAACCCGGCATCGACCACACCCTGGAGGCGGTGGCCCCCCACTTCTCCATGAGCCGCGCCTCCATGGTGCGCAAGCTGGCCGCCGAAGGTCGCAGCTTTCGCCAGTTGCTGGCTCAGGTGCGCATGAGCCACGCCCTCAACCTGTTGCAACAGGGCCTGACCCCGCTGGAGGTCGCCCTCGCCTGCGGTTATGACTCCCCCAGCCGCTTTGCCGCCCGCTTCAAACAGGAGTTTGGCCTGACGCCCCACCAATACCTGCACACCTGCCCTGCCAGATTGGCGAGCAACGGCAAGTAAAATATTACTTAAAGCCAATCTTGTGTAACCTGATGTAACCCGGTGATCCCGCTCACATTGCCGCCTCTTCAGAGTGTGATCTCGCGCCAACGCTCCCTTTTCCCTTGCCATACAATGGCTACCGAACACCTTTTCACTAAAAATAAGCGTAAAAAATCTTCCTTTTAACCTACATAAACGGAATTGGAGCAAGAAATGTTTCGTAAAACTTTACTCTCGGTAGCCCTCGGCACCGCCCTGTTCGGACTGACTGCCTGCAACGATAACCAGACAGATAGCAGCACAGTCGCCAAACCGGAGCAGGCCATCCAGTACAAGGACGTTATCGACCGTCGGGGAACACCGACCCAATTCCGCGACTTTGACAGCTACTCCAACCTCAAATACAACCCGCTGCTCGATCTGGGGGCATGGCACGGTTTCCTGCTGCCTGCCAGCGACAAGGAGTGGGGGGGCTTTACCGGCCCCATGGTCATCTCCGAGGAGTACAGCCTCTTCTTTGCCAGCGAGCTGGACAAGCTCACCCTGAGCGATGCGAGCGGCCGCCCGTTCCCGCTCACCAGCGCCCGCAAGCAGGAGGTGTACGCCATTCCCGGTGCACTGGTGCAACGCTTCGAGTTCGAGCCCTTCACGCTGGAGCTGGAGCTGCGTTATGGCGATGCCCGCACCGCTCTTATCCGCACCCGACTCATCAATCAGACCGATACACCGCTCACCCTCAACCTCAACTGGCAGGGCGAGTTGCTCAATCAATGGGATGCCAAGGATACGATTGCCAGCAAATATCCAGGCTGGACTCGCACCATCAGCGAGAGCGACAAAGGAATCGAATTCCAGTTCGGCAAACTGCGCAGCACCTGGAACATCATGCAGAGCGGCAGCGCCCGCTATCGCATCGACCGCACCCTGCCAAGTCGCACCACCCTCGACCAGAAGACACTGGGATACCAAAGTGACGCCAGCATTACCCTGGCCGCCAAGGGGAGCGAGGATATCTACACCCTGCAGAGCTATCTCCACTCCGCAGATGACGCCAGCCGCCATCAGCAGAGCCGTCAGGCCCTGCTGGCCAACCCGGCCAGCTATTTTGCCGACTCCATCCGCCGCTGGGAGGACTACCTTGCCAAGGGTCTCTCCAATCAGGGTATCCCCGAGTCGGAGCGTCGCATCGCCGTCAAGGCGATGGAGACCCTCAATGGCAACTGGCGCTCCCCGGCTGGCGCCATCCTCCACGACGGGGTAACCCCCTCCAATACCGCCCGCTGGTTCGACGGCGTCTGGGCCTGGGACAGCTGGAAGCACGCCTATGCCATGGCACACTTCAACCCTGAGGTGGCCAAGAACAACGTGCGCGCCATGTATGACTATCAAGTACAGCCGGATGATCCGGTGCGACCACAGGATGCGGGCATGGTGATCGACGCCGTCTTCTACAACAAGCTGGCGGATCGCGGTGGCGATGGCGGCAACTGGAACGAGCGCGACACCAAGCCGCCCCTCTCCGCCTGGGCCATCTGGGAAATCTACAACGCTACCAAGGACAAGGCCTTTATCGCCGAGATGTATCCCAAGCTGCAGGCCTACCACGACTGGTGGTACCGCGCGCGGGACAACAACCGCAACGGCATCATCGAATATGGCGCCACCAAGCATGTGGAGCACAATGACGAGTACGGCAATATCACCTTCAAGGTGCAGTACTCCAACGGTATTCCCGCCGGGCTGGATCTCTCCAGCTGTACCAGTGAGGGGGATGACTGGTATGCCTGCGCCGGTATGCCGCTCTATCAACAGGTGTTGAACGTGGGCGGGTACAGCGACATGGATATCGGTGCCCAGCACGGCGCCGGTTGGGAGTCAGGCATGGACAACGCAGCCCGCTTCGGCTTTATCGAACCGGGCCAGCTGCAACGCTATGCCGACAAGACCTATGGCGGAGATTTGGCCAAGGCGCGTCAGGACTGGAACGTCGCCTTCTTTGAAAACCATCAGGACAATGGCGATTTGATCGGTTTCTCCATCGATCAGGAGTCGGTGGAGCTCAACGCCTTCCTCGCCAAGGAGAAACGCATTCTGGCCGACATGGCCGACCTGCTTGGCAAGCCGAACGACGCGAGCCGCTACCGCGATGGTGCGATCCAGCTGGCTGGTTACATCAACAGCTGCATGTTCGATGAGGCATCAGGCTTCTATTACGATCGTCAGATTGCTCAGGGGGATGTTGCTGACGGCAACGGCTGCGTCGGAAAATTGCTGACCGCCCGCGGCCGTGGCCCGGAAGGGTGGAGCCCGCTCTGGGCAGAAGTCGCCGACAAGGAGAAAGCGGCACGGGTGCGCGAGGTGATGCTCAACGCCCAGGAGTTCAACACAAAGATCCCGCTGGGCACAGCCGCGCTGACCAACCCGGCCTACGACCCCAATATCTACTGGCGCGGCCGGGTATGGCTCGATCAGTTCTACTTCGGGGTGAAGGGGCTCGAAAACTACGGCTATCGCAGCGATGCCGAGGCACTGGTCAACAAGCTGTTCAACAATGCCGAAGGACTGGCGGGCAGCGGCCCCATCCGCGAAAACTACAATCCGGAGACCGGCGCCATGCAGGGGGCCAGCAACTTCAGCTGGAGCTCGGCCCACCTCTATATGCTCTATCGCAACTTCCTCAAGCCACAGGAATAAGCCTCGAGAGAGGATGCCCCCCTTCGGCTTGATGCATCAGGTGGCCTTGTAGAGTGTTGCCATACTGATTGAGCAAACTGAGCACTCGGGAAATATTGCTCAGGCGCTTGCTGCACCCCCGCAAAAAATGGTGATAGCGGGGGAATAAAAAACAACCCGGCACAAATACCGGGTTGTTTTTTTATCAGAGAGACGAACTCAGCTCTGGCCTTGCAGCGCCTGCTGCAACTCCTCTTCGCTCCAGATGGTAATGCCAAGCTCCTGTGCCTTGGCCAGCTTGGAACCGGCCGCTTCCCCCGCGACCAGCACATCGGTCTTGGCAGATACAGAGCCCGCCACCTTGGCCCCCAGCGCCTGCAATGCCGCCTTGGCGTCGTTGCGCGACAAGGTGGTCAGGGTGCCGGTCAGCACGAAGGTCTTGCCGGCAAAGGGTTGCTCCGCGGCCTCTTTCTTCTCGATGGCCGGCCAGTGGATGCCGGCAGCCAGCAAGGCTTCCAGCACCTCCACGTTGTGGGGCTGACGCAGGAAGTAGTAGACATGCTTGGCCACCACATCACCCACGTCCGCCACTTCGAGCAGTTGCTCCACCGAGGCCGCGCGCAGGGCATCCAGGGTGAGGAAGTGGTTGGCAAGGTTGAGCGCAGTCGCCTCCCCCACTTCACGGATCCCCAGGGCAAACAGGAAGCGCGGCAGGGTGGTACTGCGCGCAGCATCGATAGCAGCCACCAGATTGAGGGCCGATTTTTGCCCCATCCGCTCAAGACCGGCCAGCTGGATGGCATTGAGGCTGAAGAGATCGGCGGGGGTCTTCACCAGCCCCTTGTCCACCAGCTGCTCGACAATCTTGTCGCCAAGGCCGTCCACATCCATGGCGCGACGGGCGGCGAAGTGCTTGATCGCCTCCTTGCGCTGCGCCTCGCAGAACAGGCCACCGGAGCAGCGGGCAACCGCTTCCCCTTCCAGCCGCTCGACCGCAGAGCCACAGACCGGACACTCGGTCGGGAATAGAATTTCGCGCGCATCAACAGGGCGCTGCGCCTCCACCACGGCGACGATCTGCGGGATCACATCCCCTGCCCGGCGCACGATCACGGTATCACCGACCATGACGCCAAGGCGCTCTATCTCGTCGGCGTTGTGCAAGGTGGCGTTGGAGACAGTCACACCGCCGACAAACACCGGTTTGAGCTTGGCCACCGGCGTCACGGCGCCGGTACGGCCAACCTGAAACTCGACGTTCTCAAGCAGAGTCATCTCTTCCTGCGCCGGGAACTTGTGGGCGGTCGCCCAACGCGGCGCGCGTGCCACAAAGCCGAGCTCCTCTTGCAGAGCGATAGCATCCACCTTGTAGACCACGCCGTCGATCTCATAGGGCAGCTCGCCACGGCGGGCCAGAATGTCGTCGTGGAACGCCAGACAACCGGCAGCCCCCTCTTTGAGTTTCACCTCGGGACTAAGCGGCAGCCCCCACTCTTTGAGCTGATTGAGGCGACCAAAGTGAGAGCCACCGAGTTGCTCGCCGCCGACACCGACGCCGTAGGCGTAAAAGCTCAGGGGACGGCTGGCAGTGATACGTGAATCGAGCTGACGCAGGCTGCCGGCGGCGGCGTTACGCGGGTTGACGAACACCTTCTCGCCTGCGGCCAGTGCCTTGGCGTTCATCGCCTCGAAACCGGCCTTGGGCATAAAGACTTCGCCACGCACCTCCAGCCGCTCTGGCCAGCCAGTGCCCCGCAATGCGAGCGGAATGGCCTTGATGGTGCGCACGTTCTCGGTGATCTCCTCACCGGTGGCGCCATCGCCCCGGGTGGCCGCCTGCACCAGCTGGCCATTTACATAGAGCAGGCTCACCGCCAAGCCATCGAGCTTGGGCTCGCAGCAGAAGGTGAAACGCACGTCACGCTTGAGGCGATCGCTCATCCGTTGTTCGAACGCCTGCAGCTCTTCGCTGCTAAAGACGTTGTCCAGACTCAGCATGGGGATCTCGTGGCGCACCTGTTTGAAGGCGGTCAGCGGCTGACCGCCGACCCGCACACTCGGCGAAGCCGGGGTTTTCAGCTCGGGGTGGTCAGCCTCCAGTGCGATCAATTCGCGCATCAGACGGTCGTATTCGGCATCCGGCACTGTGGGGTTATCCAGCACATAGTACTGGTGACCATATTCGGTAAGCAGTTCACACAATTGACGGTGGCGGGAGAGGGTGTCGCTCATGAAAAAGTCTCGAAGTGTGATTGAACATACGGCCGGGGTAGAAACAAAAATGCGGTACCTGGGTACCGCACTTTTTCTTCACTCGACCCGCATGGCGTATTAGTCGCGACTGGCCTCGTAGGCAGCCAGCTCATGACGGTAACGGGCAATGGTCTCGTCGCTCAGCGGGCTGCGATCCATATCGGTCAGCATGGCATCGAGATCGCTGGCCAGCTGATCGGCAGCTTGCAGCATGTCCTCGAAGGCAAACGCGGCATTGCTGCGCAGCGGCAGTTGCATGAACAGGGAGACACCCGGCGTGGTGAACTGTTCCATCCGGTACGGATTGAAGGTGCCTGGCTTGACCATGTTGATCATGGAGAAGAGCACTTCACCCTTGCCATTGGCATCTTCGTGACGGTGGAAGATATCCATCTCGCCAAACTTGAAGCCCAGCGCCATCAGGGATGAGAGCAGGGTTGCACCTTGCAAGTCGTGACCCGGACGGCCCATCAGGTTGATGACATAGACATCCTGCCAGATCTTCTCGACCGGCTGGGGGGCCATGCGCGGCTCTTCCACCACAGGAGCAGGTGCCACATAGGCCGGCTCTTCATAAACAGGCTCGGGAGCCACATGACGGGGCTGCGGCTGATATTCCGGCTCGGGAGCACGCACCGGTTCGGCACGAACGGTGTCGGCGGTACGGACTGTCTCTGCACGGGCACCAAAGGTCGGGGCGGTCGCATAGGCGGGCTCGACCAGCGGCTCGTCATCCAGCGACTGCATCATGGGCTCGCGCTGGGGACGGGAACGGTAGACCGGGGTACGACGATTGACCTGAGCAGGTTTGCGCACCGGCGCGGCGGGCGCCTCGTCGAGCTCCTCGGGCAGCGGTTCGTCGAACACTTCCTCCTCTTCATAGACAGGAGGCGGCGGAACCGGGCGGGCAGCAGGCTTGCGCACTACGGGCGGCGGCAGATCGTCCTCGTCATCTTCATCATCAAAGGCGGGGACGGCAGGGCGACGACCGAGTTCCGGCTGGCGGCTCTCTTCACTGCGCAGCTTGGGCTCGGCACGACGGCCACCACTGACCACACGTACCTGGCCGATGCCATCGCTGTCGAAGGCGTCGTTATCACGATCCCGCGACTTGGAGTCCATCCGTCCAATCGGTTTCTCTTTGATCGGTGCCTGACGATTCTTTTTGTTGCTCCACAACCCGTGAATGAGCAATGCCGCAATAGCAATACCGCCCAGGGCAACCAAGATGTAACGCAATTCCTGCATTAGCTGCTTCTCTTTCTAGTTTTGCTCAGCCAAAGCGACGGCTTCACCGATATCGACCGACACAATGCGAGAAACCCCGGGCTCTTGCATCGTGACGCCAACCAGCTGCTCAGCCATCTCCATGGAGACCTTATTATGACTGATGTAAACGAACTGTACTGTGCTCGACATCTCTTTGACAAGAGAACAGAAGCGACCGACGTTCACTTCATCGAGCGGTGCATCCACCTCATCCAGCAGACAAAAAGGTGCTGGGTTGAGTCTGAAGATGGCAAAAACCAGCGCAAGCGCGGTTAACGCCTTCTCCCCCCCGGAAAGCAGGGCAATGGTAGCATTCTTCTTACCCGGAGGTCTCGCCATGATGCTCACTCCGGCCTCCAAAAGATCATCAGAGGTGAGCTCAAGCCAGGCACTGCCCCCACCGAACACTTTCGGAAACAGGGATTTTAAATCTTCGTTGACCTTATCGAAAGTGTCCCGGAACCGTATTTGTGTCTCTTTATCAATTCTTTTAATGGCTTGGCTCAAGGTTTCCAGCGCTTGCTCGAGATCCTGACACTGATTTTCAAGATAGGTTGCCCGGGTTTTCGCCTCTTCGTACTCCTCCAGCGCCGCCAGGTTGATGGCGCCGAGCGCCTCCACTTGCCCCTCCAGGGTCTGGATCTCCTGCCGCAACTTGCTGCGATCAGCGGCGATGAGCACCGCCTGATCGAGATCGACCAGTCGAACCCCCAGCTCTTCGAACTGCTCGTGCAGCCCCTGTCGACGGGTGAGGTTGCGTTCGCGCTCAAGACGTAGGGTCGCCAGCTTCTCTTGCAACGTCACCAGCTGCTTGTGATCGGCACTTCTGGCCTGTTCCAGCTCACCGAGCTGGCGCTCCAGCTCCGCAAGCCGTTGATGGCAGGCAAGCTGCTGCGCCTCCAGATTGCGCTGCTCGGCCAGCAGGGGCGCCAGATCCGGCACTGCCTCGCTATCCGGCCCTTTCAACCCGGCCAGCTCCAGTCCGAGCCTCGCCAACTCCTCTTCGCCCAAGGTAATGAGTTGGCGCAGATTGCCCAACTCCAGTTGCAAACGCTGGCAGGTCGCTTGTTGCTGTTCGCGGCGCGCACGGGCCTCGTCGACCGCCCGCTCGCAGCGAGTCAGCAGCTCCTGCGCGAGCTGCAACCCTTGCGTCAGCGGCTCCCCCTGCTCCTGCAGCTCGGCAAGGCGCGCCTCATCGAGTTCCAGTTGTTCGCGGGCGCTGGCCAGTCGCTCTGCCTCTTCGGCCTGCTCCTGATCAAGCCGGATCAGCTCTTCGCCGAGCTGACCGAGCCGCTGCAACCGCTCCTGCCGCTGACCCTGTTGCAGACTCCAGGCTTCGCGCAGTTGTTGCCATTTCTGCTCTTGCTCGCGCAAGGTTCGCTGCGACAACTCCTGCGCACTGGCAAGCTGGGCACGCCGGGCATCGGCAGCCACAAGTTGCTCGCTCAGCTGTGCCAGCCCCGCGGCAACCTTCTCCTGCTCGGTATGCAACCGCTCACGCTCACCCAGCAGCGCCATGGTGCCAAGCGCCGCGCCCTGCCCCAGATCTGCCCAGTTTGGCCCCAGCCAGTCGCCAGCAGGAGTCAGTACCGACTCACCGGCCGCAAGGCTTGGCTGGCGGGCCAATGCGGCCTCCCGGCTCTCGACCAGCCAGATGGCATTGAGGAAGGCAGGAATGTGCTCGCCGCCCAGTTGCGCCGCCAGCGTACCGGCAACCGCCGGTTGCGCCGGGCCAATCCAGAGCCCCTCTTGCATCAGATCGCACTCGTCCGCCGGCGTTGCGGTGAGCCAGCGACCCAGCACCTTGTCGAGTGCCTGTGCCCACTCGGGGGCAACCTGCAGTCGATCCGCCAGGGTCGCCCCCTCCATCTGTTCGCCGAGGATCTGATCCAGGGTCGCCAGCCGCGCCTCCAGCTCCCGTTGCAGGCTCAACTGCTGGCCATGCTGCTGCTTGAGTTGTTCATGGGCGTCGACCGCCTGTGCCAGCTGCTCGGTCAGCTCGCCATTGGCCGCCCGCGTCAGCTCCAGCTCACCACTCAGGGCATCGAGGGCCGGTTGCAGATCGTCGGCCTCTGTGCCGAGGGGGCCAGCGAGTTCATCTTCCAGCTTGAGGCGGGCCAGCCGGGTCTTGGCCTGCAGCTCCTGCAGACCACCCAACCGGGTACGGGTCTGGTTGAGCTGCCCCTGCAACCCGGCCAACTGTTGCTGCCACAGCTGCTGGCGCAAGCGGGCCTGTTCCAGCTGCTCGCTGGCGTGCTGGCGGGCCTCCTGCTGCTCGGTGAGCAATTGCTCACACTGCTCCAGCCGGGCGCTCTCCTGCTCGGCGCGCAATACCCCTTCGGTCAGTTGATCCTGCTGGCTGGCAAGCTGCGCCTTGCGGGTGGCGATCCGCTCGCCCAGCGCCTCTGCACGGGCCTGCCAGTCGCGCCCCAGTTCACTCTGGTGCAATTGCTGTTGCTCGAGACGGGCGATGGCCTGCCCGCCGAGAAAAATCTGTTGCTGACGGCTCGCCTGCTCGGCTTGCGCCTCTTGTCTGGCGACCGACAGGGTGACGTGGCGCCCCTCATCGGCGGTGCGCTTGGCATCGAGCGCCGCCAGCGCCTGCTCGGCTTGCGCCAGTTCGGTTTTGGCCTCGCCAAGGCGCGTCTCCAGCGCCCACAACTCGGAGCCAATCAGCTCGGCGCGAGCGGCGCGCGAACGACCCTTGAGCTGTTTGTAGCGCTCGGCCGTTTCGGCCTGGGCTTTGAGGTGGTCAAGGCGCGAACCCAGCTCGCCGCGAATATCGCCGAGGCGCTCCAGGTTCTCCTGAGTGTGGCGAATGCGCTGCTCGGTCTCGCGGCGCCGCTCCTTGTAGCGGGAAACCCCGGCGGCCTCTTCCATAAAGAGCTTGAGATCGGCCGGGCGCGACTCCACCAGTCGGCTGACAGTGCCCTGCTCGATAATGGCGTAGCTGCGGGGGCCAAGACCGGTGCCGAGGAAGAGGTCGGTCACATCCTTGCGGCGGCACTTCTGGCCGTTGATCTGATAGTGGTTGGAGCCGTCGCGCAGCACTTCGCGGCGCACCGAGATCTCGGTAAAGCGGCCGAACTCGCCGGGCACCCGGTTGTGGGGATTGTCGAACACCAGCTCGACCGAGGCGCGCCCGTGCGCACTGCGATTGATAGAGCCGTTGAAGATGACATCGGTCATGTTCTCGCCGCGCAGATGACGGGCGGAGCTCTCCCCCAACACCCAGCGCACCGCGTCGATGACGTTGGATTTGCCACAGCCATTGGGGCCCACCACGGCGGTCATGTCTGCCGACAGTTCGATGCGGGTCGGCTCGACGAACGACTTGAAGCCGGCGAGTTTGATCAGTTTCAGACGCATGGCGACCTGTATCAGTGGCTAAATAAAGAGGATGCGGGCAGGTGACTTTACCAAATCCAGACCCGGCTTTGTTTGTAATATGCAGGCATCATCCCCATTCAATGCCCGATTTTTGGTCGCCACGGCACGAAATAAGGAATAGTCGGCGACTTTACCAAATCAAAGGCTTGTTTGTAATATGCTGGCAGTTCTCCCATGCATAGATGGAGCTCACATGAGCCAATCACCCCATATGGTCAAAGATTCAATCAGCGGTGCAGATTACTTTCTGCGCGGTTTTTCCCTTATTCGCCAACCGGGCATCCGCACTTTTGTGCTGATCCCCCTGCTGGTCAACTTCGTGCTGTTTGCCGGGGCCTTCTATGCCCTGCTACTGCAACTGGACGACCTGTTCGCCTGGCTCCATCAGCAGATCCCCGCCTGGCTCGACTGGCTGGACTATCTGCTGTGGCCCATCGCCCTCATCACCATCCTGGTGGTCTTCTCCTTTATCTTCAGCTCGGTTGCCAACTGGGTAGCCGCCCCCTTCAACGGCCTGCTGGCGGAGAAGGTGGAGCAGATCCTCACCGGCCAGCCCGCCAATGACAGCGGCATGCTGGATATCGTCAAAGATGTGCCACGCACCTTCGGCCGCGAATGGACCAAGCTGAAGTATTACCTGCCCAAGGCCATCGGCTGCCTGATCCTGTTTCTGATCCCTGTGGTTGGCCAGACCCTGGCGCCGGTGCTCTGGTTCCTGTTCAGCGCCTGGATGATGGCGATCCAGTATGTGGATTATCCGTTCGACAACCACAAGATCGGCTTCATCACCATGCGCGATGCCTTGAAGCAGCGCCGCGGCAAGTGCCTGAGCTTTGGCGCTTTGGTGACCCTCTTCTCCGCCATTCCGGTGGTGAACCTCTTTGTGATGCCAGTCGCCATCTGTGGCGCCACCGCCATGTGGGTCGATCACTACCGCAAGGAGCAGTTGGGGCGCTAACCCTTGAACATTGATTAGAAAAAGGCACCCGAAACGGTGCTTTTTTTGCATTTAGCATGAATTAAATTAATGCATGCATTCGATAGCTTGTCCCATATGACACGAGTTGGTAGGATTCTGGCCTTTCTCGTTCCCTGGGATATCTCATGTTACATGCACTCTTCTTGGTGGGCCTGGTGGCCGAAGGGATGACCGGCGCGCTGGCCGCGGGTCGGCGACGGATGGATCTGTTTGGTGTGGTGATCATCGCCTCGGCGACGGCCATCGGTGGTGGCACCATCCGCGATGTGCTGCTCGGCCACTATCCGCTGCTCTGGATTGAACATCCGGAATATGTGCTGCTGGTTGCCGCAGCCGCGATGGCGGGTGTGGTCTCCGCCCCCCTGATGCGCTATCTCGGCAAGCTGTTCATGGCCCTCGATGCCCTGGGGCTGGTGGTCTTCTCCATCTTCGGTGCGGCCCGAGCGCTGGATATGGGCCACGGCGCCGGTATTGCCTGCATCATGGCGGTGGTGACCGGGGTCTTTGGCGGGGTGCTGCGGGATCTGCTCTGCCAACGCATTCCGCTGGTGTTTCGTCGCGAGCTCTATGCAGCCATTTCGCTGATCACCGCAGCGCTTTACTGTCTGGCGCTGGATCAGGGCTTGCCGACCAACTGGGCGGCGTTCGGTTCTATCGGAATTGGCTTTGTACTTCGGCTGCTGGCGGTTCGCTTCAAGTGGGGACTGCCCACCTTCAACTATCAATACGCCACCCACTGAGTACGCCAGCTTCTGGCGAGGGGGGTTGGATTGCGAGCAACAAAAAAGCGCCCGAGTGGCGCTTTTTTCATGGACGTTCTGCGACTCAGTTAATCCCTTCCGAGCTGAAGAAGGTCGCCTTGTCGGCGATAAAGCGGATCTTGATGTTCTTCCCTTCCCCGCCCCAAAGGCAGCTGGTGGTGCCCAAGGCATCATCACAACGCTCCGCCTTGCCCAGAATGGTGCTGGCCTCGGCGTAACTCATCCCCATCTTCAACTGGTCATAATTTTCACGGTTGAGCTTGCTGCAACCGGTCAACGACAGGGCGATCAGGCCGCCAATCACTATCTTTTTCATCGCTATCTCCTCACTGGTGGGAAGAGCTTGGCAGCTTGCCAACCCCTTTACCAGCTGCGAACCGGGCCGGTATCGAGGTGAACGAAGTTGTCACGGGGATAGTAGCCGACCCCACCCACCTTGAGATTGAGGGCCGCCTTGCGCAGATGGGCCAGCTGAACGCCGGGGATCCGCACATCCACCGCCTGCCCCAGGGTGTGGTAACTGTGCTTGGCCACGCCGCGGCTCTTGTGACGCTTCTGGCGATTGGTGGCCGGTGCCCGATAACCGGAGATCAGCTGGATTTCGCTGCGCCGACCCAGCTTGTGCTGCAACAGGAACAGCTGATCAAACAGCTTCTTGTCGATGTTGAACACTTCGTTGCGCCGGTAATCGCGGAAAATGTGATTGAGCTCGGCCAACCCGTCGCTCAGATAGTGGCCATTTTCCCAATAGCTGGCGCGCACCCGCTCGCCGGTATTGAGATTGAAGAAACTGAGTTCACGCCCGGTGGTACTGCGGCTGGCCAGTGCAGGGAAGGAGATCAGCGAGCTGCCCAGCAGGCAACCGGCTCCCAGCAACAGGCGACGTCGACTTATCTCTTGTTCCAGCATAAGGGGTTCGTCCATCGCAGATTCAAGCGAAAAATAGTTGAATAAGATCACTGATTGAATGTGATACAGGCGCTTGAAACTACCCTCCGGCAGTGGGAGCTGTCAAACCTCAATCGCCCATAGAAAAGCCCGGCACAGGCCGGGCTTTTCACTCTGTGGCAGGGATCACAGCAGGCGGCTCTGGAAGCTGACCCGATCAAATCCGTAGATGTCGTTGCGCAGTTGCTGGCGACCATTTTCGTCGATCCAGCTGCTCCAATAGACGGTAAAGACCGGGATCGGCGTGGTGAGCGGCAACCATTTGGTCTGGCTCTCCTTGAGGATATTGGCCACCTTGTCCGGCTGATAGCGGGAATCTGCCAGCAACAGCTCGGCCAGATCGTCCGCATGTTCCACCCGGATGCAGCCCGAACTGAAGGCGCGTGCCCCCTGCTCGAACAGCGCCTTGCGCGGGGTGGAGTGCAGATAGATAGCGTCATTGTTGGGCAGGTAGAACTTGTAGCGTCCCAGGGCATTGTGATCACCCGGCTTTTGCCGCAGGCGATAGGGGAAACCGGCGTCCAGCGCCTGATGCCACCCCTCTTCGGTGAACTGCACCGGGTTGCCCTCGCTGTCGATCACCTCGAACTGCTCGCGACTCAGATAGGCGGGATCGCGCCCCAACTTGGGCAGGATGTCCTTGCTCAGGATGGAGCGCGGCACATGCCAGGAGGGGTTGAGCACGATGGAGCGAATTTCGCTGGCCAGAATGGGGGTGGCCCGCTGCTCCTTGCCGACAATAACCCGGCTGGTGAATACCTCGTTGCCGGACTCCACCACGCTGAGCCGATAGTCGGGAATATTGACCAGCACATAGCGTGGCTTGCTCAGCTGATCCACAAGATCACGACGCCACAGGTTGCGCAACAGCAAGCTGGCACGCACTTGCGGGCCGGTATTGAGCCAGGAGCGGGTCTGACGGCCGATGATACCGTCCGCGGTGAGCCCATGACGACGCTGGAACTGTTTGATGGCCTGCTCGGTATCACCATCGTAAATCTGATCACCATGGCTCGGAGCACTGTCGCCCAGCTCGTTGAGCATGGCGCGGATTTGGCCGAGCTCGGCGGAGCTCTCTCCGGCACGCAGGGTCGGCATATCGAGAGTCGGCCACTTGCTGGCCATCGGCATTGCCAGCAGTTTGTGCACTTTGGCCCGCACCGCCTCGTATTCCGCCACCTGAGGGCGCAGGGATTTCACCTGGGTGAGCAGGTCATCATCGCTGGGTTGGGTCACCACAGGGCGGTTCAAATCGAGCTTGAGGGTCTTCATCTGCTCGCGCGAGACCAGATCCATCCCCCGCCAGGCGTGCTGGAAACGACTGAGCTTGGCAAAAATGTCGTCATAGATGGCGCCACGCTTGTCTGCTGGGGTGGCCTGCAGGCGCTTCCACAGCGTGAAAAAATCGGGATGCAGCTGAGCAAGCACAGCCTCTTGCAGCTGCTGTTCCAGCTCGACACGGGCCTGTTCGGCCTGACTGCCCTGATACCAGTCGTGCCCGGTTTCACTGGCCGCCACTACGACTTGTGCTTCGGTCGCATGTACCGCGCCAGCGGGCAAACATCCCAGCCACACCAGATTGGCAAGGGCCAGCCAATACTTCATCCCCATGGGTACCTCAAAACGGTTTGTTCACTCTGTCGGGCCTGACAAGCAGACCCGATGCTCAGGCCGCTCATGATGCGTGAACGGCCAATACTTTGCTAGCGCCCGGGGGCATAACGCTGCCAGATAATGTCATACGCATCTGTCTCCTTGAACCGCGCCAACGCCTGATTGAATTGTTGCAAGAACTGCGGCGAAAAGCTGCGCTTGCCCAACATAAAGAAGCTCGGCGATTCAGATACCACCATGGGGTGACTGGTGAACAAACCGCTCATCCCCTCCTTGCTAAGGGCGCTGGGGGTAGCCAACATGTCACCGAGGAAACCGTCGATCCGCCCGCGGGCCAGCTTCTCAAAATTTTGCTGGTCGCTCACTGCACTCACCTGTTTGGCATAGCGAGCGAGCAGCGACATCACTTCATCGCCATAGAAGTACTCTTTGGTGACACCGAGGGAGTAACCACTGGCCAGCCAGCTCGCCAGCTCCTGCTCGGGGTAGTGGCTGCCCTTGCGGATCCACAGCAAGGTGCGCCCCGGGTTGTAGGAGTCGGAAAACCAGGCATAACGGGCGCGCTCATCATTGATATTCGCCTCCATCGCCATGTCTATCTCGCCATGCTCCATTTCGTGCAGTACCCGCTTCCAGGGCAGCTCCACATAGTTGACCTTGCAGTGCATGGAAGTGAGCACAGCCGTCAGCACCTCGGCTGCATAACCGCGCACCTCTTGCGGTGAGTCGGCTTCGTAATAATGGTAGGGGGGCCAGTTATCGTAACCGACCTGAATAGGCTCGGGACACAGGGCCTTGGCCAATGCCATTGGCGCCCATAATCCAAGCAACAGACAGCAAGAGATCCACTTCATATGTCATCCTTGACGAATAAGTGAGTCATCATAAATCGCCCCCTGCAAAATGGCGATAGAGGCCAGATGACTATCGCATCCGCTAGAAAATGACGCAGCAAAGCACGTCTATTTGCCAATTGCTCCGCCGGAGCGCCACTGGCAACCTGCACCCCGCGAGACCTGTTTAACCGGGAAACAGCAACGTTTGGAACAGGGGTAAAAAGGGGTTAATATGTGACCAAATATTTTTTTGTGATCCACTATGCTTTTTTTGCAATTGGATTAGCATATGCGCGACATCGGCCTACCCATTCTGTCAGGCATAGAGAGTGATATGACGTACAAAAAGTTCGGTTTTTTGACTGCCATTCTGGCGTTAAGCGGTTTTTATCTTTACACCCTCTATCTGGCTGCTCACCCCAACGTGAGCCTGGCCTACAAACTCTATTATCTGGAAGGCAAAACCCGCTTCTGGGAACACAACTCCAGCATGACCTATCAGCCTGGTAACGAACTCAATCTGACCAAGCCGAGCCGCTTCCTCTCCAGCGAAGGCTGGGCCAAGAAGCCGAGCGATGAAGGTACCCTGCTCAGCGGTCAGGGCGGTCTCTACTTTGTGCTGCCCAAGCAGGCGGCCAATCCGGATCAGCTTACCGTACAGGCCCGCATCAACAGCCCGGAAGCCGGTGCCCTGTTGAAAGTGGCGCTGGGTCACGACTTCACCACCACGGTGAAACTGGCCAAAGCGGGCATCAACGAAATCCGCCTCAGTCTGCCCGGCGACTCACTCACGGCAGATCCCAAGCGCCCCAATTTTCTGGCGCTCTCGGCACCTACTCCCATCAATGTGCAGTCGGTACGTTTGACCGTAGCCCAGTGATCCTTGCCCCGAATACCATTTTATAAAAACAACTATCCCAAATAAGGACGTTCTTATGTCGCATCCAGATTTTCGACTCTCTCTGGTCGTTCCCGTTTACAACGAGGAAGAGAGCATCGATGCCTTCATCAACGCGATAGACAACGAACTGGCCCCGCTGAAAGACCAGCTTGAAATTGTATTCGTCAACGATGGCAGTCGTGACCGCACCCGTGAAGTGGTCGAGCAGGCCATCGCCCGTGACCCGCGCGTTACCCTGGTCAACCTGGCACGCAACTTCGGTAAAGAAGCCGCCTTGACCGCCGGTCTGCATCAGGCCAAAGGGGATGCCATCGTGCCAATGGACGTGGATCTGCAAGACCCGCCCGCCCTGATCCTGGAGTTCGTCAAACTGTGGCAGACCGGTGACTATGACACCGTCTACGGCATCCGCGTCGATCGCAGTGCCGATACCCCGATGAAGCGCCTGACTGCCGGTGGCTTCTACCGCTTCTTCAACGCCCTCTCCACCAGCACCAAGCTGCCGGAGAACGCCGGTGACTTCCGCCTGATCGACCGTCGCGTGGTCGAGGCGATCAAGCTGCTGCCCGAGCGCAACCGCTTTATGAAGGGGCTGTTTGCCTGGGCCGGTTTCCGTGCCGTTGGCGTCCCCTACGAGCGCCCGGCCCGTCACGCCGGTGAAACCAAATTCAACTACTGGAAACTGTGGAACTTCGCCCTCGACGGTCTGCTCAGCTTCTCCAGCTGGCCGCTGCGGGTCTGGAGCTATGTGGGTGTCGGCGTCTCCTTCGTCGCCTTCCTCTACATCCTCAAGATCGTGACCCAGGTGGTCTTCTTCGGCATCGACGTGCCCGGTTACGCCTCCCTGATGTCTGTAGTGCTGTTCCTCGGCGGTATCCAGCTGCTGTCGCTCGGCATCATCGGCGAGTACATCGGCCGCATGTTCGTGGAAGTGAAACAGCGCCCGGTCTACCTCATTGAAGGGGTCTATGGCCAGTATGCCAAGCAGGATACGGCCAAACCGCGGAGCGCTGACAGCAACCCGCAAGAGCAGCAGGAGCAGGCGCCGCAATGATCTCCCGCGAGGAATTCTGGCGGCTGGTACGTTTCGGTTTTGTCGGCGGGGGGGCTACCCTCGTCGACCTTGGCACCTCCATCGCACTGTTTCATACCTGGCCCACCATCTCGGAGCACCTGGTTACCACGCTGGCTTTTGCCATCGCGTTCTGGTTCTCCTTCTTTGGTCACCGCTACATCACCTTCCAGAAGCAGGGAGCCGCCAGCAAGTTTCTGCTGGTCGCCCTCTTCTCGCTGGCGGTGCGTAACCTGATCCTGAGCGGCCTGCTGTTTGCGGGGCTCTCCGGTCTGCTGCCGGTGGTCATCGCCACCCTGACCGTTACCGTCCTCACTTACGTTCTCTCTCGCGTCTGGGTTTTTGCCTGATGAATGATATGACCAATACTGCCCCGCTAACCGGGGCTACACTCCCCTATCGCCCGTCACTGCGCATCAGCGGTCGTGACTGGCTGATGATCATCGCCGCCTTCATGCTGAGCCGGGTGGCGCTGTATGGCATGGGTTACTTCGGTGTCCAGCTCTATGGCTCCCCCGACATCGGCCCGCTGCAGGCCTATTGTCAGTTCGACTGCGTCTGGTTCCAGCGCATCATCGAAAATGGATACGATCTCTACCCGCGCTGGCTGAGCAAGGGCAATGCGGCCAACTGGGCCTTTATGCCGCTCTACCCGATGGTCTCCGGCGCCATCTCCAACCTGTTCAATGTCGAGAGCCTGATCGGCCTCATCATTGTTACCAATATCTCTTTCTTCGCCAGCCTGCCGCTGATGCTGCTGGTGTTGCGTCAGCTCAAGCTGGGGGACGATACCGCCCGCTTCGGCGTCTGGCTGCTCGCCTTCTCCCCCTTCTCAGCCTACTTCGTCTCCGGTTATACCGAGTCGACCTTTATGGCGCTGATGCTGGGGATGTTCCTGTTCGCCTATCGGGAGCAGTGGCTGATGGTGGCCGTGCTGGGGGTCTGTATCTCCGCCACCCGCAACCTGGGGGTGATGATGGTCTTCCCGGTGCTGATCCTGGCGCTGCAGGCCTACGGCTGGCGGGAATTTTTCCGCTTTACCGAGCGCGCCTTCAAGGTGGTCTTCACCCTCTGGATGATCCCCTTTGGCCTGTTTGCCTACATGGTCTACCTCTATCACCTGACCGGCGATGCCTTTGCCTTCAAGCACATTCAGGTGGCCTGGGGTCGCTACATGGACAGCCCGCTGGATTGGTGGCTGAGCGGTTTCGAGCTGGGCGGCCGCAAGGCTTACCTCTCCATCATGGTGATCTTCGGCTGGTGTCTGAACGGCTACCTGTTCAGCCAGAAGCGCTGGGCTGAAGCGACCCTGATGTTCATCTGCTGCACCATCCCGCTGATGACCGGCCTCAACGCCATGCCACGCTACATGTTCGGGCTCTACCCGACCCTGCTGGCCATCATTCTGCTGACCCATCGCTGGCCCGCTATCCGCCCAGCAGTGCTCTGCATCAGCGGCATGGTTGCCTCCTTCATCGCGGTGGCCTTCGTCAACTTCAAGTTCTTCACCGTCTGATGTGACGACAATGCCTAACACACCAAATGCCGGTCACCTGACCGGCATTTTTATGGCCGCTATTTTTATCGACAGAGCGTCCCATCTCCTCTCCGTCACACTTTCCTCGGCTTGAAAACGTAACCATTTGAACTGATGTCACAAATCGGCATTTTGCCGATCCAAGGCGCGCTTTGCTGCTCCTAGAATGGGCCCTTGTCCGAACTGCCCTGCTCAAGGAATGGCTTATGCGTCGTGCTCATCACTTATCCCCTCTCTGGCTCGCCCTGCTGGCCGCCCCTCTGTTCATCCAACAGGCGATAGCTGCCCCCGAGGTTCGCCTCTATGTAGATGGTCAACCGGTGGCGGCCCCGATCGCGCTGGACAAGGGCACGGTGGAGCTGACTCACCCTCTTGCCAAGGGGAGCCACCAGATCCGCATCAGCGACGCAGACAACAGTTGCGGTACCAGCTTTGGCCCGAGCGAGAGCAAGCCGCTCCCCTTCGGCACCGCCCAGCCCATGGACAAATGCAGCAAGGATCAGAGCTTTACCCTGCGGGTGATGCTGGCCGGGGAGTATCAGTTCACCTTCAACCCGGATACCCCCAGCCTCAAGGTGCTGCGGGCGACCAAGAAGAGCGAATTCAAACGACAGCCACCACAAGAGCCCTGCATCAGCTGGGATGGCGGCCCGGTCACGGTATCCCTGAAAGGGGTTTGGCCCGAGGGTACCCGACTGAGGGATGCCTACTCGAAACAGGAGGCGGTGGTCAAACAGGGCAAGCTGACCCTGAGCCCGAGCAAAGAGAGCGGCGGCCTGCTGCTGCTCGAGCCGGTCAAGGCAGCCAAGCCAGCACCGTTCAGCTGGGATCAGGCGAGCGTCTATTTCCTGCTGACCGACCGCTTCAACAACGGCGATCCCGCCAACGACCACAGCTTCGGCCGCCAGAAGGATGGTCAGGATGAGGTAGCCACCTGGCATGGCGGTGACTTCAAGGGGCTGACCGAGAAGCTCGACTACATCAAGAGCCTCGGCATGAACGCCATCTGGATCACCCCCATGGTGGAGCAGGTTCACGGCTTCATTGGTGGCGGCGAGCAGGGCAATTTCCCTTTCTACGCCTACCACGGCTACTGGGCGCTCGACTTCACCAAGATTGACCCCAACTACGGCGATGAAGAGAGCCTGAAAACCCTGGTGGATGAGGCCCACAAACGCGGCATGCGGATCATCCTCGACGTGGTGATGAACCACGCCGGTTACGCCACCCTCGCCGACTTGCAGGATTTGGGGCTCACAGAGCTGGCCCAGAACACAGCCAAGCTGCCGACCGTCTGGAACCAGTGGCGCCCGAGCGGCGGCCTCAACTGGCATGGCTACAACCAGTTCATCGACTATCAATCACCCGCGTGGAACAAATGGTGGAGCGGTGACTGGGTGCGCGCCGGTCTGCCCGGCTACCCGCAGCCAGGCACCGACGATGTCACCGGCTCGGTGGCGGGGCTGCCGGACTTTCTCACCGAATCGACCAAACCGGTAGGGCTGCCGCCGTTGCTGGCCGCGAAAAAGGATACCCTCGCCAAGGCGCTGCCCGACGCTACCGTGAGCGACTACCTGATCGCCTGGCACACCGACTGGGTGCGCCGCTTTGGCATCGACGGCTTCCGCGCCGACACCGTCAAGCATCTGGAACCCGAAGTGTGGGCCAAGCTCAAGCAGGCGGGCACCGCTGCACTCAAGGAGTGGAAGACCAACAACCCGGGCAAGGCCCTCGACGATCTGCCCTTCTACATGGTGGGCGAGGTGTGGGATCACGGGGTAGCCAAGGATTTCTGGTATCAGAACGGTTTCGATTCCCTGATCAACTTCGACTATCAGCGCGAGTTTGCCCTGCCCCAGGCCCAGTGCATGGCCAGCGCCGAGCCCACCTATGCCAGCTACGCCAGCCGTATCAATCAGGATCCCGAGTTCAACGTGCTGAGCTACATCAGCTCCCATGACACCAAGCTGTTCTTTGGCGACTATCAGGATGTGCCGCTACAGCGCCGGGTCGCCAACAGCTTTATGCTGCTGCCGGGCGGCATCCAGCTCTACTACGGCGACGAGTCCGGCCGCGGGCTGGCCAAGGATGGCGGGGTGTTCGATCAGGCGCTGCGCTCGGACATGAACTGGCAGGAGCTGGCCAGCGGAGACAAGGCCGAGCTGGTCAAGCACTGGCAGCAACTGGGCCAGTTCCGCGCCGCACATCCGGCCATTGCGGCTGGCAGCCACCAGAAACTCTCGGATACCCCCTACGCCTTCGTGCGGGAGAAGGGGGATGACAAGGTGGTGGTGGTCTTTGCCGGTCGGCAGAAGTAACTCTTGGGCCATATATACCAGCAACAGAGAGGGGAGCCACTGGCTCCCCTCTCTCGTTTATCTATCTGCCAAGGCTCACTGTGACTGGCGCGCCGCCACCGGCCACTGCAACCGCGCCTTGAGTAGGGTCTCCTGCCACAGAGGCCAAGAGAGCAGCGCCTGCTGATAGACTCGCGCCAGACCGGGCAACAGGATGCCGTAGCTGGCCAGCCGATAGGCCATCACCGCATAGAAGGCATCGACAATGCCCGCCTCGCCAAAGTAGAAGGGGCCCCGCGTCTGCGACCAGATCTCCTGCAAACGGGCCAGCTCACCGACCGCCTCCACCGGGGGATCGATACGGGTTGGCGCCCCAAGAAAGAAGGGGAGTAGAGAACGGATCTGCCGAAATCCTGCATGCAACTCGGCGCAGAGGCTGCGAGCCAGTGCCCGCTCGGCCAGCGAAACAGGATAGAGCTGGCGGTCGGGACAGAGCTCGTGAACATATTCGGCAATGGCCAGCGAGTCGTGAACCCGCACGCCATCGTGTTCGAGCCAGGGCACCAGACCGGCCGGTGCCAACCGCTTGAGCCGCGCCAGCGACTTGGCATCCTCCAGATCGAACACCTGCTCCTGCCACGTCAGCCCGCTCATGGCGAGCACCAGTGCCGCCCGCATCGCCCAGGTGGAGCCGGTGCCCACCGCCAATACCAAGGATCCCATCTGTTGCCTCCTGCATGAGTTGCCTGCGACCGGCCGATCTGCCCTGATGGCAAAACATCCGATGGTCGCTTCACATTTGCGCACCGGCGGGTTTGACCCTCTTGGTGAGCGATGCTAGTTTGATTTTTCAAAACAATCAGTTAGCAACAATGTGAGCCATTAACCGAAATATGGACAGCCAATTTACCATCGTCATCGCAGATGACCACCCCCTGTTTCGGGGCGCCCTATACCAAGCGGTGCACATGGCCATCAACGACGCCCAATTGCTGGAAGCGGACTCCATCGACAGCCTGACCAGCCTGCTCGGCGAGCACCCCGAGGTCGACCTGTTGCTGCTCGATCTCAAGATGCCGGGAGCCAATGGCTTCGAGGGGCTGGCCCACCTGCGCGGCCAATATCCCGACCTGCCCATAGTGGTGGTCTCCGCCTCGGAAGATGCGGCCATCATCCAGCAGGTGTTGCGGCTCGGGGCGCTCGGCTTCATTCCCAAATCGGTGCCGATGAAGGAGCTGGTCAATGCCCTCAATACGGTGATCGGGGGGGATAACTGGGTGCCGGAAGGCATCTCGCTCCATCCCGAATCGGAAGATGGCCCCGATTTCGCCAGCAAGCTGGCTAGCCTCACCCCCCAGCAATACAAAGTGCTGATCATGCTGCGCGATGGCAGCCTCAACAAACAGATCGCCTGGGAGCTCAACGTCTCTGAAGCCACCATCAAGGCCCATATCACCGCCATCTTCAGAAAACTGGGCGTCAAAAACCGCACTCAGGCGGTTATCGCCCTGCAACAGCTCGATATCAAGGAGAACTGACCCCCGCGCATAGCGACACGTGCGAGACGACATAGCCAGCCATGCTGGCTATTTGTTGCTCGACAATTAGCACGATCGTACTTTATGCTGCCAGCGCCAACGAGGAGAGAGTGATGAGCAAAGGGCGCCTGACCCGGGAAAACATTTTGCAGACAGCCTTTGAGCAAGCGAGCCAGCAAGGGCTGGAGAGCCTGACCATCGGCTCGCTGGCCAGCGCCTGCGAGATGTCCAAAAGCGGCCTGTTTGGCCACTTTCAATCCCGAGACAATCTGCAGATCGCCGTGCTGGAGTACGCCGCCGAGGTGTTTCGGCTGCGGGTGATCCAGCCGGTACGTCAGCAGGAGCACCAGAGCCAGCACGACAAGCTGATCGCCCTGCTGCGCGCCTGGCAGGCGTGGAACCACTGCTTTGCCGGACGCTGCATGTTCCTCGACGCCTGGACCTCGGTGCAGGATGGCCATGAGCAAAAGAGCCCCGTGCAGCAAGCCGCCCGGCAACTGGTGCGCTTCTGGCTCGACTATCTGGCCCGTCAGGTGGTACAGGGTCAGGCCGCAGGCGAGTGGCGACAGGAGATGGATCCCTGGCGCGCCGTTTATCGCCTCTATGGCCTCTATCTGGCGGATCAGGTGTTCAACGATCTCGAACTGTGTCAGGATCCGGCCCACCACTTCTGGCCCGAGGTGGACGCTCTGCTGAGCAGCTGGCGCTGATGTTTTGGCATCCGTTCAACACGACTTTTTAAAAACCGATAAAAAAGCACGACCGTTCGCACATAAAAACCACAGGATGACCATGAGCAGCAAGATCTACTTCAACACCCGCCGCTTCAGCCCGAGCAAATGGCTGCTGGGGATAGGCACCCGGTTGCACCACAGACTCGCCCCCACCCATGCCAAGCGTACCGCTAGCAAGTTGCTGCTCACCCCCCAGCGCAACCAGCGGGGTGGCCACGAAACTGCCGGTCTGGTGAAGCAGGCCGTCCATACCAGCGAAGGGGTATTGATGAGCTATCGGCTCGGTCAGGGACCACTGTGGCTGCTGATGCACGGCTGGTCCGGCAGCGCCAGCCAGTTCTATCCGCTGATGAGCCATATCGCCGCGCAGGGTTTCACCGCCATTGCCTACGATCATCCGGCCCACGGCCAGAGCGCAGGCAACACAGGCCACCTGCCCCGCTTCGTACGTGCCTTCGACGAGCTGGCAACCAGGCTGGCCAGCGAAGCAGGCCCACTGCACGGGGTCATCGCCCACAGCATGGGGGGCGCCGTCATCCTCTCCAGCCGTCAGCCGGGTATCGATACCCTGCCGCTGCTGTTGATTTCGCCGGTGCTCGACTATGTGCCCCAGCTCTACGGCATGGTGGCACGCTCCGGCTACTCCATCCGGCTGTTCGATGCGGTGGTCAAGGAGATTGAGCAGGAGTACCAGCACCCCTTGAGCACGGTCGATCCGCTGGGCCGACTCGCCAGTCGCAGCGGCGCGGCGATGATCGTGCACGACGAGGAGGACAGATTTGCCCCGCACGGCGATTCCTTGCGGGCCAGTCAGGATGGTCATACCCGGCTGGTGAGCACCCGGGGACTGGGCCACGGTCGCATCCTCGCCAGCGCTCCGGTATTCGCCGCCTTCGATCAGCTGGCGCGGCCGGAAAATCCTCACCGCGCCCTTTGACATGGGGCCATGAAAAAACGGGCGAGCGCCCGTTTTTATATTTGATACAGCGCCTTATAGTTAACTTGTCAGTGGGAACATTCTTGTCAGGACACAATAAGGCGCCAGCATATGGCCAGACCCAATACAGCGTTGTTGCTCACCGGTGGCGGTGCTCGCGCCGCCTATCAGGTCGGTGCCCTCAAGGCGATTGCGGAGCTCTACCCGCGCAATCTCGGCATCCCTTTTCCCATCCTGTGTGGCACTTCGGCGGGGGCCATCAATGTCACCGCGCTCGCCTGCTACGCCTCCTGTTTCCATCTGGGGGTACGCAAGCTGGAGTGGGTCTGGCGCCGCTTCGAGACTCACCACATCTTCGATTTTCACCCCGGGCGCCTGCTGTGGCGGTTGATGTACGAGGGGTCGGCGGGGCTGATCAATCCCCACACCAACCACGCCTTTCACCTCTTTGACAACGCGCCGCTGCACCGCCTGCTGGATCAGCTCATCGACTATCACCGCATCGATGACAACATCCTCTACGGCAGTCTGGAGGCGCTGGCCATCACGGCGTCGGATTACGATGACGGCCTCTCCACCACCTTCTTTCAGGGGCGAGCCGACCACCATCCTTGGGAGCGGGCCAGACGGCGCGGTGTACGCACCGTGCTTACATCGGAGCACCTGCTCGCCTCCTCGGCGTTGCCCTTTGTCTTTCCGGCCACCCGGATCGGCGAGAAGTTCTACGGCGACGGTTCCATCCACCAGCTGAGCCCGCTCAGCCCCGCCATCCATCTGGGGGCGGAGCGGATCCTGCTGATCACCCTGGATCCGCCAGCCCACTCGGCACCGACCCATCATCACGGCCATCTCACCAGCTCCAATATTGCCAGCCATCTGCTCGATACGGTCTTTACCGACACCCTCAACTCCGATCTGGAGCGGCTATGGCGCATCAACCAGACTCTGGATCTTATCCCTGAGCGGGAGCGCAATCGCCTCAAGCTGAAGCGGGTGGAGACCTGCGTGCTGAAACCGAGTCAGGATCTCGACACCATCGCACTGGCCTACCTGCGCAAACTGCCGCTAAAGTTGCGCCGCCTGTTGCGGGTGCTGGGTGTGAAGGGGGATGAGACCAGCAGTCTGGCCAGCTTTTTGATGTTCTATCCGGGTTATTGTCAGCAGCTGATCAAGCTGGGCTATCAGGACACCCTGAGGGAGCGGGAGCGGGTCGTCGCCTTCCTCGATATCGAAGGGCTACCAAAAGAGCGGGAGTAAAGGGGGTAACCGATGAGTGCAAGGGGACTCAGCGCCCCTCCAGCAAACGCTGCTCCGCCTGTTCCATCGCCACCACGGTACCAAACAGGATCAGCCGATCGCCAGCTGCCAGCACCAGCTCGGGTCTGGGTTCCAGACTTTGATCGCCGCGCTGCACCTCCTTGATCCGCACCTCATCGAGCGGCAGCTCACGCACTTCACGGCCTACCGCCCACGCCTGATCGTGCAGAAACAGCGGGTGGAGACGTTCAAGCAGCTGATCCGCTTCCAGATTGCTGGCGCTCTGATCCCCCCAGTAGAAGCCGTGCAGAAAGCGATACTGACTGCTGCGCTCCAGCTCCATCCGGCGGATCACCCGACCGATGGGGATATCGCAATTGAGCAGCAGGTGGGAGACCAGCATCAGGGCCCCCTCCTGGGATTCGGGGATCACCTCGAAGGCCCCCGCCTGCTTGTACTGCTCCAGAAAACTGTCATCCCGGGTACGCACCAGCACTTTGAGATCCCCCGCCAATTCGCGGATCAGTGCCAGCATCGCCTCCACCCGCTTACGATCATCGAAGGTGATGATCACCAGCCGCGCCCGCAACAGCCCGGCGGCCAGCAGAATATCGCGGCGGCTGGCATCGCCGAAGGCCACCTGCTCCCCCGCCAGCTTGGCCTCGCTCACCCGCTCGGGGTCGAGATCGAGGGCCAGAAAGGGGATCTCTTCGATTTTGAGGAAGCGGGCGCAGGTCTGCCCCGCCCGGCCAAACCCGGCAATGATGACATGCTGGTTTTTGCTCAGGCCCGACTGGGCCACCTCGGAGCGGGTCAGCAGCGCCGGATCGGTCAGGCTGCGGGCCAGCGAATGGGCCTGGGTCACCAGCCAGGGGGTCATGGCGATGGAGATGATGCCGATGCCGATCAGCAGGGAGACCAGTTGCTGATCCAGCAAGCCGTGGTGGAGCGCCAGCGCCAGCAACACGAAGCCGAACTCCCCCACCTGACTGAGCATGATGCCGGCGGCCATGCTGTCACGCTTTCGCTCCCCCATCAGCCGCCCGGCCAGCAGCACCAGCAGGGATTTGCACAGCACCAGCAGCACCACGCAGATCAGTACCTGCCACCAAGCCCGCGCCACCAGCTCCCACTCCATGGCCATGCCGATAGTGATAAAAAAGAGCCCCATCAACACGTCGCGAAAGGGCTTGATGTCTACCTCAAGCTGATGACGGTAGTGGGACTCCCCCAGCATCATCCCCGCTAGAAATGCCCCCAGCGCCATCGACAGCCCCAGCGAATGGGTCATGTAGGCAGCCAGCAGCGCCACCAGCAGGGCACTCAGCACGAACAACTCGTCGGAGCGGGCTCGCGCCACCTCGTGAAACAACAACGGCAGCAACCACTTGCCCACCGCCAACAGGGTGAATAGAGCAAACAGCCCCTTGAGGGTGGCCCAGGCGATCTCGGCGGCCAGCGCACTCCCCTGCACTTCCGGCTGGGCGAGGATCGGGATCATCACCAGCAGGGGCACCACCGCCAGATCCTGAAACAGCAGCACGCTCACCCCCAGCTGGGCGCGGCGGGTATGGAGCTGCTTCTGCTCGCCGAGCTGCTTGATCACCACAGCCGTGGAGGAGAGCGCCAACGTCCCCGCCACCACCAGCGACTGGGCCAGACCCAGCCCCCACCACCAGCCGATGGCGAAAAAGAGCAGTGACGTGAGCAGCACCTGCAACATCCCGACCCCCAGTACCAACCGGCGCATCGCCAGTAATTTCGGCAGGGAAAACTCCAGCCCCAGCGAAAACATCAGAAAGACGATCCCGAGCTCGGCAATGGTCTGCATGATCGACTGACCGGTGATCACCGCCAGCCCGTGGGGGCCGAGCAAGACGCCGGCAATCAGGTAGGCAAGGATGACCGGCAAGCCGAGGCGCCGGAAAGTTGCCACCAGCAGGACGGCGGCGAACAGCAGGATCAACAGGTCGGTGTACAAATTTTCCTCTCCTTTTATCGACTTAAGCTTAGTCAGCCGATCTGGCGGGCAGGAAAGATATATTGGGCATGCCAATTGCAGGGAGGAGACAGTAGTCAGGTGTTACAGGTGGAAGACCATGGAAAATACGTCGTCACTTAATGGCTTTAGCCATGGCATCGAGCAGTGGGTTCGCCAGATGGAGCGGCTCACGCCGTTGCCCAGCGTTGAACGCAACCAGTTGCTCGAGCAGTTGTTGGGGCAGAGCGATCTCGGCGGTCTGCTGACAACTTTTGCCGATCGTGCGGCAAGAATTGTCAGGATCCACAGTCTCTACCTCGATTGTGGCCAGCCCCATGTGCTGATCCAGCACCCGCCGCTGGCCACCCTCAACCTGCACAACTATCCGTTCGAACTGCGCGGCCAGCACGGCCAGCTGCTCGGCCAGCTCCACTACGAGCTGGAACATCCGCTGAGCGGCAGCCAGCAACGGGTACTGATGCAATACCATCAGCTGCTCTGCCTGCTGCTGCCCCTCTATCTGCGGCTGGAAAAACTGGATCAGCTGGTCCGGCTCGATCACCTGACCGGCCTTGGCAACCGCTCCTACTTTGACGAGGCCATCGGTCGCGCCATCGAACAGCACAGCCGCGAGCCCCACGGTCTGGTGCTGGTGCTGCTGGATCTCGATCGCTTCAAGCAGATCAATGATACCTGGGGTCATCCGGTGGGGGATCTGGTGCTGAGTCGCTTCGCCCAGCTGCTCAAGGGGTGCATTCGCAGCACGGATCAAGCCTTCCGGCTCGGGGGAGATGAATTTGCCCTGCTGCTGCAACCGGCCGAACCCGAGGCGTGGCGCCCGGTCTGGCTGCGACTGCAGCACATGCTGATGACCAACAAGGAGCTCAGCACCTTCTCGGTCGGATGCAGCCTTGGCGCCGCCAGCTGGCAATCCGGGGTCGATGTGCCGAGCCTCTACGAGGCGGCCGACAGTCACCTCTACGCCCGCAAGAAAGCAGGCAAGGCCAGCCCTAACGAATAATCCCGAACTCTTCTTTGCTCCGGCACATGCGCGCCATGTGACCGGAGCTTCTTTTTTTGGGCTAAGCCTCCCTCACACCGAGATCACCTCAGGCAAGATCCTGCTCGGGCAGGATGGGGGCGGCACCGTTTCCCTGCCAGTGGCAAACCAGCCCGGCACTCTGTGCCATATAACCGTCGCAGACAAAGAGCCCCACCACCGCCGCCACCTGCTCGCCATAGTAGAGGATGGGAATGCGCCCTCGCTGCCACGAAGGCACGCCATACTCCTGCAGCAGCTTCTTCATCCGCCGACTGCCGCTTCGCCCCACCGGTTTGAGGGGGATCCCGGGCGCCACCTGAAAACGCACCGAGAGAGGCTCATCCGCTCGGGGGGAACGCAGCAGATCCTCGCCGTGCTCCGCCATGCGTACCACCAGCTCACCCAACCCGTCCGGCAGGGTCAGCGGCTCACCCACTGTGACCGGCAACACCTGATGGCAAGGTTGCAGATCAGGGCTCACCAGATAGAGTCGCTCCTGAAAACGGCGGCAGCTCTGGCGCCCCCAGTTGAGCTGGGGATTGGCATCGCCGCGCGCCAGCGCTACCTCCTGCCAGAGCCGGGCAAGCTGCTCACGGGATGGCATCTCCCCCCCCTGACGGCGGATCCAGTAGCGCAGCAGGTTGTTGCGCCGGGTGGGTGAAAGGGCGTGCAGCGGGCCGATATGGAGCGCCTCCTCCTCGCCCGCCAGCTGCCAGTCACTCTCTGCCAGTTCGTCCAGCAGCGCCTCCTGCTCGGCGCACAGGGCCATGCTGCGCGCCGCGGTCTGGGCCATGGCGGGCCAACGCGCCTTGAGCTGGGGGATAAGCGTCTGGCGTAAAAAGTTGCGGTCATAGCTCACATCCTGATTGCTCTCATCCTCCACCCAGCCAAAGGGGAGGCTCGCCGCCGCCTCGGCCAGCTCGGCGCGACTCATATCGAGCAGCGGACGCAGCAACAGGCCACCGGCAAAGGGCTGGCTTGGCAGGATCCCCGCCAGTCCACGCAGACCAGCGCCGCGCTTGAGGGCCAGCAGCAGGGTCTCCAGCTGATCGTCCTGATGGTGGGCGGTGAGCAGCCACTCCCCCTCCCGCATCCGGGCGGTCAGCCGCTGGTAACGGGCGGTGCGGGCTTGCGCCTCCAGACTCTCGCCATTGCCACGGGCCAGAGTCACTCGCTCGACCAGCAGCTCCACCGCCAATTGCTGACACACGGCTTCACAATGAGCGACCCACTCATCGGCATGGGGACTGAGGCCGTGGTGCACGTGCAGGGCGCGAAGTGACAGGCTGTGCTCGCGAGCATACTGCGCAGCCAGCACCAGCAGCAGGGTGGAGTCGAGGCCGCCACTGAAGGCCACCAGCAGACCGGTGGAACCTTCCGGCGCTGGCATAGTCAGACAAAAGCGAGAATAAAGATGAGAAATCATAGGCTTCCCCAAAACGGACCGGCCGATCTTAGCAGAGTCGGGCTTATCAAGCTGCAACCCTGCTGCTAGAGTGAGGCTCGCCCGCCCTCTCCACCAGGCTGGCCGCAAGGCGGTCGCACAACCGGTTGGAGCAAGGAAGATGGGCAGGGAAGCAAACAACCCGAATTGGAATCAAACAAGATGAACAATAAGAAGAGCTTACTGGCCGGCCTGATTGGACTGGCACTGCTGGCTGGCTGCAGTCAAGCACCGCAAGACTCCCCCAAACACTCCGGGCTGGCGCTGGCCAATATGGACACCCGGGTCAAACCCGGCGATGACTTCTTCCGCTACGTCAATGGCAAGTGGCTCGCCACCGCCAAGATCCCCGACGATCGCCCAGCCGATGGCGCCTTCTACATGCTGCGGGACAAATCCCTCGCCGATGTGCGGGTGCTGGTCGAGGGGCTGGCCAAGCAGGAGGCCGCCACCGGCACGCCGACCCAGCAGATCCGCGATCTCTACGCCAGCTATCTGGATCAGGCTAGCCGTGACGCCAAGGGGCTCACCCCGCTGGCACCGGCGCTGGCCGATATCGACCGGATCGGTGATCAGGCCGCGCTGGCCCGCGCCTTTGCCCAAAGTGGCCGCATGGGCGGCGGCGCGCCGTTTGGCATCTGGATCGACGCCGATGCCAAGTCTCCCGACCGCTATGCGGTCTACCTCTATCAGGGGGGATTGGGGCTGCCGGATCGGGACTACTACCTCAAGCAGGATCCCGACAGTCAGGCCCTGCGCCAGAAGTACCAGCAGCATATCGCCGCCATGCTGAGCCGCCTCGGGGAATCTGACCCGAGCGGCAAGGCCAAACGGATTCTGGCCCTCGAAACCCGGCTCGCCACCATCCAGTGGGACAACGTCGCCCTGCGAGATCGGGAGAAGAACTACAACAAGCGCCCCGCCAGCGAACTGGCACGGCTCGCCCCCCACCTCGACTGGCAGGCCTATCTGAACGCCGCGGGCATTGCTTCCCAGCCGGAGCTCATTATCGGTCAGCCGACCTATCTTAGCGCGCTGGATCAGGTGATGGCCCAGACCCCCATCGCCGACTGGCAGGCCTACCTCAAGTGGCAACTGTTGACCGACTACGCCCCCTATCTCGACAGCGAGACCGACCGCGCCAACTTTGCCTTCTACGGCACCACATTGAGCGGCACGCCCAAGCAGCGCGCCAGCTGGGAGCGGGCGCTCGGGGTGCTGAACGATCATCTGGGTGAAGCGGTCGGCCAGCTCTATGTGGCCCGCTACTTCCCGCCTGCGGCCAAGGAGCGAATGGAGCAGCTGGTGGAGAACCTGCGCACCGCCTACGGCCAGAGCATCAAGGAGCTCGACTGGATGTCGCCCGAGACCAAGGCGCAGGCCCTCGAGAAGCTGGCCAAGTTCCGCCCCAAGATCGGCTACCCCGACAAGTGGAAGGATTACAGCGCCATCGCCATCAAACCGGATGATCTGGTGGGCAACCTGCAACGCTCGCAAGCCTTTGAATACGCAGACAGTCTGGCGCGCCTCGGCAAACCGGTCGACCGGGACGAGTGGCACATGTCGCCGCAAACGGTGAACGCCTACTACAACCCGAGCAACAACGAGATCGTCTTCCCGGCGGCCATCTTGCAGCCCCCCTTCTTCGACATGACGGCGGATGATGCGGTCAACTACGGCGCCATCGGCGGGGTCATTGGTCACGAGATGGGCCACGGTTTTGATGATCAGGGGGCCAAATCCGATGGTGACGGCATGATGCGCGACTGGTGGACGCCGCAGGATCTCAAGGAGTTCCGATTCCGCACCAGCCGTCTGGTGGCCCAGTACAACCGCTTCGAGCCCATCAACGGCCAGTTCGTCAACGGCCAGTTCACCCTGGGGGAGAACATCGGCGATCTGGGCGGTCTCACCATCGCCCACAAAGCCTATGAGCTGTCACTGGATGGCAAGGAGGCGCCGGTGCTGGATGGCTTCACCGGCGAACAGCGCTTCTTCCTCGGCTGGGCGCAGGTGTGGAAGGGGATGTATCGCCCCGAGCTGATGCAGATGCTGCTGCGCTCCGACCCCCACTCGCCGCCAGAGTACCGGGTCAACGGCGTGGTGCCGAACATTCCCGCCTTCTACGAGGCATTCAACATCCAGCCGGGGGACAAGCTCTATCTGCCGCCCCAGAAGCGGGTGAAGATCTGGTAACAGCATCACGGCGGGCTCCCCGGGAGCCTGCACTCAACAGACAGCAAGAGGTTGCAAGATGAACAGAGCATTGATGATGGCAGGGCTGCTGACCCTGCCGCTGGCGGCACAAGCCGAAGAGGGATTTAGCAAGCAACTTACCCTCCCCTCCGGGCAGGTGATCCGGGTGGAGCAGGGGGCCGGTGAGCCCGCCTCCATCGGCAGCTATGACGTGCGGCTCTATTCGGGCCAGAACGCCCAATTTCCACTGGATGAGTTTCAGGATGGCAAGGTGATGGCCCGCAACGGCTTTATCCGGGAGCTGAAACTGGTCGATTTGAATGGCGACAAACAGCCCGAGCTGGTGGTCATCATCGAGAGCGCCGGCAGCGGCAGCTATCAGGATGCCGATGCCTACACCGTCAGCCCGCAAGGGGAGCTGGAGATCTTCAATCAGGTCAAGGAGCTGGAGCCCAAAGAGGATGTGGTCAAGGCGCTCAAAAGCCCGCAAGACTAAGCCCGCTCCCGGATTCTGAAATATAAAAAGCCCTGATGATCAGGGCTTTGTTGTTTTTGCTGTTGGCGCAAACAGCTCAGAGGCGGGTCGCCCGAATGGAGACCTGCGGCAGCGCCATCTCGTGCTGGGCCGCCACCAGTTGCAGCTCGTAGGCCCCCGCCAACCAGGTGCGAGCCAGCACGGCATCCACGCTGGCGTTGGTAAGCTCGAACGCCGCGACCGGGGTACAACCGGCCAGCAGATTGGCCAGCATGGTGGCGCTCAGCAGATCCCCCACCCCGATGGGGTGGCGAGCAAAAGGGTAGAGCGGGCGGGAGAGGTGAAAAGTCCCCTCCTCGCACACCAGCAGCATCTCGAAGCGGTCCATGGCAAAGCCGGCCTTGCCCAGATGCTTGACCATCACCAACTTGACCCCTTGCGCGCGCAGCTGCTGGCACGCCTCGATGGCCTCCGGCACATTGCGGATATCGCGGCCGGTGAGCTGTTCCAGTTCCAGCAGATTGGGAGCCAGCATATCGGCGCAGGCCAGTGCCCGATGTTTCAGAAAATCGGCGACGCCGGGTGCCACTATGCACCCCTTGTCGGGGTGACCCATCACGGGGTCACAAAAATAGAGGGCGGCCGGATTGAGCGCCTTGAGCCGGGCCACAGCAGCCAGGATCTCCTCCCCCTGTTCGGCCGAGCCGAGGTAGCCGCTCAAGATCGCATCGCACTCAGCCAGCACACCGATCTCCGCCAGGCCGTTTACCAGCTGACGGATATGACCGCCGGGCATCACCATCCCCTGCCACCCCTCACTGTACTGGGTGTGGTTGGAGAACTGCACCGTGTTCATCGGCCACACCTCGATGCCAAGGCGACGCATGGGAAAGACGGCGGCACTGTTACCGGCACAGCCAAAGACCACATGGGATTGAATGGAGAGCACTCGCTTCATGGTTGGCGACTCACGCAAGAAAAGAGAAATTCCGGAGGGAAAAACGGGCCTTGCGGCCCGTTATTGTCACTTTCGACGGTTGTCACTGTCGATTAACGCAGCACCTTGACGGTGTAGCTGCCATCGGCCTGACGATAGAGGCCGTGGATGTCGGTCTCGAAGCCCGGGTAGTGGGCACCGATCTCGCACAGCATCTCGAGGAACTCGAGCACCGGCAGAGAATCCTGGGTCACCATCTCGCCCGGCAGTACCAACGGAACTCCCGGCGGGTACGGCAGGATCATGTTGGCGCTGATGCGGTCAACCATGTCACGCAGCGGCACTTCCACCACGTTGCCGGCCAGCTCTTGCTGCCATGCGGCGTGCGGAGTCATCTTCATCTCCGGCAGTACGTCGAACGCCTTGAACATCAGCTCCGGCAGACGGTACTTGCTGGTCAGCTCGTGAATGCGCTGCGCCAGCTCCTGGATACGCATCCCTTCGTAGAAGCTCGGGTCTTCACGATAGAGGCTCGGCAGTATGCTCTTGATGGTCAGGTTCAGGTCATAACCACGTTTGAACTCGGTCAGGGCGCGCAGCAGCTGCATCGCCTTGGACTGATCGATACCGATGGAGAAGAGGAACAGCATGTTGTAGGGGCCGGTCTTCTCGACCACGATGCCGCGCTCGTCCAGGAACTTGGAGACCAGAGAGGCAGGGATGCCCTTCTCCAGCAGTTGGCCGTCACGACCCATACCCGGGGTCAGCAGAGTGACCTTGATAGGGTCCAGGTACATGTGGTTGTCATCGATGTCCTTGAAGCCGTGCCAGTCATCTTTCGGATCCAGCTTCCAGCACTCGACGGTATCGATGTTGTCCGGCTGCCATACGTCGAAGAACCAGCCTTCGCTCTGATCACGCAGACGCTTGATCTCTTTGCGGAAGGAGATGGCGCGATCGATGGAGTCCTTGATCAGACGCTTGCCGGTATTGCCACGCATCATGGCAGCAGAGATCTCGGTCGATGCCACGATGCCGTACTGCGGCGAGGTGGAGGTGTGCATCATGAAGGCTTCGTTGAAAGTCTCTTCCTCCACGTCACCCTTGATGTGGATCATCGAGGCCTGGGAGAAGGCCGCCAGCAGCTTGTGGGTGGACTGGGTTTCGTAGAACACCTTGCCCGGCATCGCTTCGCCGCTCATGCCGCACTTGCCTTCATAGATCGGGCTGAAGTTGGTGTAAGGCACCCAGGCACTGTCGAAGTGGATGTAAGGAGTGTCCAGCGCCTCCTTGATGAAGCCGGTGTTGTAGAGCAGGCCATCATAGGTGGAGTTGGTGACCACGGCGTAACGGGGAGCCTGGGCACCCGGTGTCGCGGCGACCTTGGCAGCGATGGTGTCGCGGCTGAATTCGCTCTGCGGGATACCACCCAGAATGCCGTAGGCGTTGCGGGTCGGACGGAAGTAGATCGGCGTCACGTCGTTCATCATCATCAGGTGAGTGAGCGACTTGTGGCAGTTGCGGTCAACCAGCACAGTGCTGCCGGCCGGCGCTGAGTACATGCCGACGATCTTGTTGGCAGTGGAGGTGCCGTTGGTAACGATGTAGGAGCGATCGGCGTTGAAGGTACGGGCGATGTACTCTTCGGCTTCCTTGTGCGGACCTGAGTGATCCAGCAGGGAGCCCAGCTCCGGCATGGAGATGGATACGTCAGCCTTGAACGCGTTCGGGCCGTAGAAGTCATAGAAGATGCTGCCGGCCGGGCTCATCTGGAAGGCGGTACCGCCCATGTGACCCGGAGTACAGAAGGTGTATTTACCCTCTTCTACATACTTGAACAGTGCCTTGGTGAACGGCGGCAGGATGGCGTCCTGATACTCCTGAGTGGCCTGACCCATCTTGAGGGCGATGTCATCGGCCATGCCAAGACGGTACTCGAAGAAGTGCACGTTCAGACGCAGGTCGGTCAGGTGAATGTCCAGAGTGGACTGGTCGTTGGCAAAGGCGAAGATCGGCAGCTTCTCGTTGCGATCGTGGATCTCCTTGCACAGGCCCAGAGAGTATTTGTCCCAATCGAAGATGGCGCCGCAAACGCGGGGGTTCTTCTCGATCAGTTTCAGCAGGTCGGCCACATCGACCGGATAAACAACCTCGAAACCCTTGCGCTCGAGGGAGGCTTGCAGCTGGCGAATGGGTTCTTCTTTAAAGAAAACGCCCAGGTGGTTGAGGATGGCAATGATATTCATCGTAATGCTCCACACGTAAAGGGGCGCTCTCCATCAGGGATGGTGAGTGAAGAGCGCTCGGAAGATAAAAGGGGGAATTAGTTGCTGGGCTGTTCGCTCAGCAGGGCGTCGTGCTGACGCAGACCCTGTTTTTTGGCGTAGAACATCAGGATGATGAGCGACACCACGAAGGTAGCGGTAAGGTTGGAACCCTTGGCACCCATCAGGGCCACCAGACAGAAGACACAGGCCACACCGGAGAAGATCATGGCGCCGATGCTGCGGGAGGTCATGCCCTCAAAGCGGATCAGGTTAATGCTGGAGTAGAAGTAGGGCAGCATGGTCAGCAGCACCGCATCTGTGGTCAGCACGTTGAAGAGATCGGCAGCGTGGGCGGACTGGGATGTGAAGGCGGTCAGGCCAACCATCAGGGCAGTCATCTTGAGGGAGCCCAGGATCAGACCCTTCTTGGCCACGCCGTTCTTGTCCACTTCACCGTAGATTTTCGGGAAGTTGCCGTCGTTGGCGGCACGCTTGCCCGCCTCGCCCACCAGCATCATCCAGGAACCGAGCGAGGTGAAGCAGGCCAGGGCGGTGAAGGCAGAGACGAATGGTGCAGACCAGCTACCGAAGATGGCGGAAGAGGCCATGGCAAACGGGGCGCCGGAAGCAGCCACTTCACCGGCCGGGAACATGCCGCTGATCACCTGGGTAGAGAGGATGTAGATAACACCCGCGATACCGGTACCCAGCATGGTAGCGAGCGGTACGGTGCGCTTGGGGTTCTTCACCATGCCGGAAGAGACGGCGGCAGATTCAACACCGACGAAGGACCAGAGGCAGATCAGCACGGCGCTGATGACCGCATGCAGATCGCTGCCGCTGGTGGTATTCCAGTTCTGGCTGTAGACAGTGGCATCAAAATGACCCCAGCCCATCACCGCAGTACCGACAACCGGCAGCAGGATCAGCACCAGACCCAGGGTACAGAGTCGGCTCACCCAGCTACCGCCAAGCAGGTTGACGAAGGTGAAGATCCAGACGGCAGCGATGGTGGCTGCGGCGGCCGGAATTGGGCTATTGAGAATGGGGAAGAAGACCGAGAGGTAGGAGACGCCGGTAATGGCGATTGCCAGGTTACCGATCCAGTTGGCGTGGTAATAAAGCACACCGGTCTGGAAACCGAACACCGGAGAGATCTCGCCAGCGTAAGCAATGGGGCCACCCTCTTGCGGGTTCTTGGTAGCAAGGCGGGCGAAGACGAAGGCGAGGCCCATGGCGCCTACCAGACAGATTGCCCAGCTAAAGACAGAGATGGAGCCGATGGTGGCCAGTGCCGAAGGCAGCAGCGCGATGCCACTCCCCATCATGTTGCCGGCCACCACACCTGTACAGGCGATAAGGCCAATCTTCTTGCTCGTATCGAGGGACATAAGATCTCCGGTTCTATAAAAGGTCGGGTCGTCACATACACATTTGGCGGAACGCCCCGCCAAAGAATGGGCACAGACTAGGCCTCTCATCCCCGGAAAACATAAAGACCAGCTAACGGATAAAAATATGAGACAACTTTTTTCGCCGCCTCGTCACTTTTGATAAAAACCATTTAAAAACAGTACATTGACATCACATTACACAGCCGTCTTGATAAAACCTTGATATCCTTCTGCCCCATTCTTGCCCCTTGATAACCCCCTTATCTCGCCGTCTTGATATTTTTGGCCAGATAAACCCGGGATAAAGCAGCTCCCATTGCGCCCCCTCCCCTTGTAACCATCCGAACGCCCAGCTGACCATCACCCTGAGTGGCCGCTCACCTCCTGCTTTCCCCTTCGCTCGGCTCATCACAATCCAAACTCAGAGGTAAAGCACAACGGCGATAACCGGTCAGCAATGAGAAATGGGTCGTGACGGACAGCTTATCCCGCCGCCAACCATGAGCAGATGTCACAAGCTGTGTGCGCGGCGTGAAGCCGAACAAACGCGAGTGCCGCGAATGCCGCGGGCAAGACAAAGGCAAGTGGGGAGCTGCGGGGGATAAATCGGGCCGCACCAGAGCGACTATCCCCAGTGGCAAAGAAGCAGGATTGAGACAAGCAGAAACCGCACAGGCCGCCCGAAGGCAGCCTGTGGATGAGGTCGGCAACCGCGCCGACCGGGGGAAAACCAACACTGCGGTGTTAGAAGAGCTTCACCTTGCTCTGGCCCAGCGCATTGAACAGAGCCGGAGTGAGGCTCTCCATATTGCTGTAGAAACCGAGCTGCTGGCAGAGCAGATAGGTCTGCTCGGTCGCCTCCATCAGGAAGGCCTGACTGTAGGCATCCCCCGCCGCCTCGGGACGACCGTCCAGCTCCGCCAGCTTGCCCTGCAGTATGTAATAGAGCACCGAGCGGCCGCGACTCGCCGCCTTCTCCAGCAGATAGTTGGCCTGCTGTTGCTGGCCGTTGAGGATCGCCTGCAGGGTCAACGCCTCCCACACCCGGGCTGGCAGGGCGCCGCTGTTTTGCACCACGCTGGCGAGATGGGTGCCAATCCCCTGCAACCGCTCGCTCTCGGATTTGCCCGCCAGGGTGGCCAGCGCCTCGCCCGCCAGATAGCGCTCCGCCAACAGCAGCGGCTGATCCGGATGGGCAATCAGCGCCTGCTCCAGTAGATCGATGCCGCGCTTGAGGGCGACCGGATCCCGGCTGTTGATGTAGTACTGCGCCTCCATCATCGCCATCAGGGAGGCATCATCGGTCGGCCAGCCCATCCCCGGCTCGGCATCGGGTTGGTCGAGGGCGCGCAGCAGATCCTGGCTGCTCGCCTGCAACACGCCGTGCACACTGTGGCGACTGAGCTGGTACTGATGGCTGAACAGCACCCGGTTGGTGTTGATATTGCGATACTCCAGATCGAGATAGGTGCCGCGCGGCTGGCGGGTGACCCGCACACTCAGCTCCTTGCCAGGCATGATGCCCCCCATCAGAGTGGTGGCACCGTACTGCACCCGCAGCGGCGTAGCCACCGCCACCTCCCCCATCAGGGCTCGGGTAATGCCATCGGCGAGGCGCACGTTCTCGTTGTTGTCATCCATGCCGGAGTGGAAGCGGAACACCAGCAGATTGGGATCCAGCATGGCATGCACCTGGGGACTGGTGTGCTGGTAGCTGAGCATGCTGACAATAGCGATCAGCACGATGGCAACGAAGATATCGAAACTCACCATCTTCCAGCGGCTGCGAGCATCCTTGGCATGGGTGGAGATGGCGCGGGTCAGGGGCCCGGCGGGAAAAGGGGCGACATTGGGCTGTGCATCATCATCTTGATCAGCCGCGGGCGGGCTCAGATCGGAGAGCGTCGGGTTGTCGGAGAGAGCGGTATTGACCGCGGGCACGGGTTGCTCGTCCGCCATCACCACGGAAACCACCTGCAGCGGCCGCACCGGTGCCACCAGCTTGTAGCCGCGCTTGGGTACGGTGACGATATAGTCGGTCGCATCGGTGCGACCATCTTTGAGGATCTTGCGCAGTTCGAAGATGGACTGGGTCACAACCTGATCGGTCACCTCGGCGCCATCCCACACCTCGTTGATCAGGGCATCGCGGCCAAACACGGTGCCGGCATTATGGGCAAGAAACCGCAACAGATTGACCAGTCTGGGTTCGAGGTAGACCTCGCGGTCGGGGCGACACAACATGTTGTCGTCAACGCTCAGGGTCCAGTCGTGGATCTCAAAAACCGATTCGCTCATGATTCACTCGCTGCAGATGGTGACAATGCACGATGAGAGAGACGCAAAACCCGGGCTGACTGAACGGAACAAGGCGCTATCACCACAGGTGACAGATAAAAAGAGAACCGAAGCAATCACATCTCTGAGAGTCAGTCTGGCCAGGCCATCCTGTTTACGTCTGAAGGGCATCCTTGCGGGCATTCCGACCACCGGGATCGGAAGGGATCACTTTAAGCAAAACGGGAGCTGGATCCCACTTTTTTTGGCTATAAATCGCCGTTGAGTTGATCCGACACCGCACTTTTCAGCAAATAGCGTGCCAACTGGTATTCATATGAACATCCCATATGCCGCAATCAAAAAGCCCTGAACATCAGGGCTTTCTCATTTCTTCGACCATCGGGGAGACGTTACTTCGCCAGCGGGAGCGCATCCTGCTGACGACTGCGGCGCAGATGACGCCGCCACAACGAGAAGCCGCCGTAGCCAAGACTCAGCACCACCGCATAGAGCACCTGAGTGGCGAGCGCCACCAGCACCAGAGCACAGAGCAGCACGCTCACCCCCGCCAGCCCCTTGCCCACCCCGCCAAGCAGACGCCAGCCCGCCGCCATGCAGAGCAGGTAGACCAGCACGAAGTTGCCGTTGGCGTAGCGGATCAGCTCATCGAGCGGCAGTCGCAACCAGATGATGAGGGTGATGCAGAGCAGGCAGATGGCAAGCACCAGACCGAGCGCCCGCAGCGGCGCGCCGCGCGCGGTGAGCACGGCCAGCGAGGGGGGCAACTTGCCTTCCCGCGCCATGCTCCAGATCAGCCGGGCAAAACCCTGAATGTAGATGTTGATGCTGGCAAAACAGGAGAGGTAGCCGAGCACCGCCACCAGCCACTTGGCGGTGGGGCCGAACAGCAGCGCCAGCAGGGAGGGGATGGCGGTGGCGTTTTTCGCCTCATCGCCGTAGAGGCCATATTTGAGCACCACCAGCGAGTGCACCCAGTAGATAAGCCCCGCCAGCAGCACCCCGCCGAGCAGGGCGATGGGGTAGTCCCGCTCCGGCCGCTTGAACTCCTCACCCATATGGGCGAAGGCTTCCAGCCCGACGAAACACCAGAACATCACCGCCAGCGCAGTGGCCATAGGAGGCCACTCATCCGCGCTCGGCAGCGGCCGTGCCGCATCGCGCCAGCTCACCTCCCCCTTGAACCAGATCAGCAGGGTGAGCCCCAAAATGGCGAGCGCAATCAGCAGTTGCAGATTGCCGGAGGAGCGCGCCCCGCGCAGCCCCAGCAGGAATACCCCGAGCAGGGTCAGCAGCTGGATGGCCCAGAGGGTCCACTCCCCCATCTCGAACAGGGCATGCCAGAAGCCGGCGGCAATCATCAGGGCGGCAGGCAGCCCCACCGGCAGCACAGCCAGAAACAGGAAGGCGGAGAAGCGCTCGGCGCCGTTGCCAAAGGCGAGGCCAATCAGGTGCGGCGCGCCGCCCGCATGGGGATAGCGACGGCCGAGGCGAGCGAAGGTAAAGGCGATGGGCAGCACCAGCGCAATCAGCAGCAACCAGGCCCAGAGCGAGGCCCCGCCCGCCAGCGAGGCGGCAGTCGCCGGTACCACGAAGATCCCGGTGCCGAGCAGCGAGGTGGCGAGCAGCCCCATCCCCTGCCAGAGCCCGAGATCCTTTTTCAACCCAGACATATCCTTTTGTCCCGACTAGAAAAACATCCCGCCATGTTAGGCCTGCTCCGCCCCTTTGTTAAGCACGATGGTTAAGCGTGGCGGCGAAAATATGCAGCCTTTTATTCAGGCTCGGACTCAGCTTGCAGAGATTCGGCCAGAAAATCCCCCAGCAGGGTGATCTTGAGCACCTGCCGCCGCGCCGCCGGATAGATGAAGTAGAGGGTCTTGGCCGGGCTCTGATAGCGACCAAGCAGCGGCAGCAGACGCCCCGCAGCGATATGCTCACGCACCTGTTCGGCGGGCTGCAAGGTGATGCCAGCCCCCGAGAGCGCAGCCGTCAACAAGGCTGGCCAGTGATTGATGCGCAGGCGCGAGGCTACCCGCACCTCCTCGCTCTGACCATCGCCCCCGACAAACTGCCAGCGCTCGTGCTCCCCCCAGTTGCCGTGCAGGCACTGGTGGCGAGCGAGATCGGCCGGATGACGGGGTACGCCGTGGCGATTGAGGTAGTCGGGGGCCGCGCAGAGACGGTAGTGCTGGGTCAGCAGCGGACGGGCAATGAATGCCTCATCCTGCGGGCGCAGGGTGCGAATGGCGGCATCGAATCCCTCCTCCACCAGATCGACCCAGCGGGGGGTGAGCTGCAGATCCAGATCCAGCTTGGGGTAGCGGTCGAGAAAAGCGGGCAGCAGCGGCACCAGCCGGTGGTGGCCAAAGCTGAGGGGAGCGGCGATGCGCAGCCGTCCGGCCGGCTCGGCCAGCAGGTTCTGGGTGAGCGACTCGGTCAGTGCCAGCTCCTCCAGTACCCGCTGGCAGCGAGCGAGAAAAAGCTGGCCCAGCTCTGTCAGGGTCTGCTGGCGGGTGGTCTTGTGAAACAGCTTGCCCCCCAGCCACTGCTCCAGTCCCAGCACATGCTTGCCCACCATCTGGGCGCTGATCCCCTCTTCGCTCGCCACCGCGCTGTAGGAGCCGAGATCCACCACCCGGATGAAGATACGCATGCTGGTCAATCGGTCCACAACCCCTCCTTTTTGCCCGTTTCAAGGCCGTTTGGCCCGCGACCAGGGCCCTGATTCACAACCAAAAGTTTAGTAAGAAATGGATTTTAGCCAATTTATTCAACTTTTAGTTACCAATACAGTGATGCCATCCCTCCCCCACAGGATAAATTCCCATGAAAAGCACCTATCTGGCCGCCCTGCTGGTCGGTCTACTGGCGAGCGGCGCCAGTCAGGCTGCCGAGAGCAGCTTTATCAGCAACCACGACCATGCCCCTGCCTCAGCAACTCAAGCCCGGCCCGATATCTTTCGGGTCAGCCTGCTCGGCACCGGCACTCCGGTGCCCCAGATCAGCCGGGGCGGCTACAGCACTCTGGTCGAGGCGGGCAACCAGAAGCTGGTGTTCGATTTTGGCCGCAACTCCGCCACTCGCCTGTGGCAGCTGCATATCCCCATCGGCCGGGTCAACGCCTTCTTCCTTACCCACTTTCACTCAGACCACACCAACGGGCTGGCGGATCTCTGGCTGACCGGCTGGCTACAACCGGCCTATGGCCAGCGCCACGCGCCGATGGAACTCTACGGCCCCAAAGGCACCACAGCTCTCGCCCGTGGCTTGCAGCAGGCCTACGCCACCGACATCGCGACCCGGGTCAAGGATGAGGGAACGCCTCTGGACGGGGTGGAGATCAACAGCCACGAGGTCACCGCCGGGGTGGTCTACAACCATGACGGGGTCAAGGTAACCGCCTTTGACAACGACCACGGGGTCAACATCAAGCCGTCATTCGGCTATCGCATCGACTATCACGGCCACAGCGTGGTGCTCTCCGGCGATACCCGCTACAGCCCCGAAGTGGTGAAGCAGGCCAAAGGGGCCGATCTGCTGGTGCACTGCGTCTCCATGACCTCTGCCGAGCAGATGAAGGCCAACCCCGGCTACAAGGCGATCGCCGGTCACCTCGCCTCCCCCGAGCAGGCGGCCCGGGTAATGAACGAAGCCAAACCGGCGCTGACCGTGTTCAGCCATATCGGCCTCAACGGCAAGATCAGGGTCAAAGATCTGGCGCAGGATCTGCGTGCCCGCTACTCGGGCCCCTTTGTCATCGGCAACGACCTGATGCAGATTGATCTGCCCACCACGGCCTCCGGCAAGGGCTACGCCCTCTGGCAGTCGGAGAATATCGACAATGCCCAATCCTGAATCCCGGCCATAAAAAAGCCGCCTCTTGCGAGGCGGCTTCTTCATTCAACTTGGTAACCGACGTTATCAGGCAATCAGCTTGTAGATGATACCGGACATGGCGATCAGGCCGATGATGGTCACGAAACCGTTGCTGATGTTGCCAGCGTATTTGCGCATGGCCGGAACCTTGGTGATGGCGTACATCGGCATCAGGAACAGCAGCATTGCGATGATCGGGCCGCCCAGGTCTTCAATCATGCCGAGGATGCTCGGGTTGATGGTGGCGATGGCCCAGGTAGTCAGGATCATGAACACGGCAGTGACTTTGTTCAGTTGCTTGGTGTCAACGTTCTTGCCCTTCTCGCGCAGCGCCTTGGCCATCAGGCCGTTCATGCCCTCTTGCGCACCCAGGTAGTGACCCAGGAAGGATTTGCTGATGGCAACCATGGCGATCAGCGGAGCCACAGTACCGATAACCGGGTTATCGAAGTGGTTGGCCAGGTAGGACAGGATGGAGATGTTCTGTTCTTTGGCAGCAGCCAGGTCAGCCGGGGAGAGGCTCAGTACGCAGCTGAATACGAAGAACATAACGGTCATCACCATCATGACGTGGGCGCCCAGCAGGATGTTGCTGCACTTCTTCTCGGCACCTTCACCGTAACGACCTTTGTTGTCCACCGCGAAGGAGGAGATGATCGGGGAGTGGTTGAAGGAGAACACCATTACCGGGATAGCCAGCCACAGGGTCTTGATGAAATCACCGTTGAAGGCGTCGGACAGGGCCGGAGCTTCAGTGATGATGGCACCGTTCCAGTGCGGGATCAGGTAGAACGCCAGACCCATCAGGGTGAGCACGAACGGGAATACCAGCACGCTCATCGCTTTGACGATAACCTGGCCGCCCAGACGAACAACCGCCATCAGACCGAGGATCAGGGCCAGTGACAGAACGGCACGGGGAGGTGCAGACATGCCCAGCTGGTGAACAATCACGCTCTCGACGGTGTTGGTAATGGCGACTGAATACATCAGCACGATCGGGTAGATGGCAAAGAAGTAGAGCAGGGTGATGAATTTGCCTGCGGTCTTGCCGAAGTGCTCTTCTACTACTTCAGTGATGTCGCCATCACGAGTAGAGCCGGACAGCACGAAGCGGGTCAGACCACGGTGAGCAAAGAAAGTCAGCGGCAGCGCCAGGATCAACATGGCAACCAGCGGCCACAGACCACCTACACCGGCGTTGATTGGCAGGAAGAGCACACCGGCACCGATCGCGGTACCGTACAGACCCAGCATCCAGACCACATCGGCCTTGTTGACGCCGCGGGAGGTGTTGCTGGCTAAACGACCATCAGCTGCAATATTCATGTCAGACATACGTTGTTCCTGTCATCTAGGAAAATGGGATTCTTGTTTGGTCGGGCCTTGGCCCGGTTCCATCTCCCTGGAACGCCTGCTGTCCGTCCTTGATATTAACCTCTCGCCCCCCGGCAACCTGGCCATCACTCCTTGTGACAACAGGATTGCAACAAACAACAGTGCGAGATTTTGACCCTGAGGGTCGGCGCCCGTCTCACTTAACAACTGATTAACGTGCGCCACTCTTGATGGGCTGACTTTAATTAAATGCCCTTATTAATCACAGCGTTTTTTTGAATTAATCAACCAAAGTTTGATTTTGGTCGCCTTTCGGACGACCAAGATCACACTCAAAGCGCCTTATTGTGAGTTTTTTTTAACAATTCAACTTAGTTTCACTGGAATCAATGGCCTGCGAGCAGCTACATATTTGCAACAAGCCACCCGTTTAGCGCGGATTGTGTGCAGCACGGCCTTGGCGTACCCTTGTGACTCACGCCTTTTTGTTGATTGATGATGACCATTACCCGTACCGATCTCGCCGAACTGGCGGTATTTGCCGCCGTCGCCCGTCACCGCAGTTTCAGCAAGGCCGCCCTCGAACTCGGGGTCTCCGCCTCCGCCCTCAGCCATAGCCTGAAGGGGCTGGAAGCCCGTCTGGGGGTGCGGCTGCTCAACCGCAGCACCCGCGCCGTGGTACCGACCGAAGCGGGCCAGCGGCTGCTCAAGCAGCTGCTCCCCACCCTCAATACTCTTGAAGAGGCGCTTTGCGAGCTAGCCCGCAACAGCGATGAACCGGTGGGTCGACTCAAACTCTGCGCCCCCCGCGGCGCCATCGACAGCCTGCTGGCACCTGTGCTGATCGACTATCTGGCCCGTTATCCGCGGATGCAGGTGGAGGTGGTGGAGCAGGAGCTGATGCCCCGGCTGATTGAAGATGGTTACGATGCCGCGCTCTTTTATGGCGATCTGCTGCCCAAGGAGATGATCGGCATCCCCCTCGGCCCGCCCCAGCGTTATCTGGTGGTGGGCTCCCCGGCCTATCTGGCGGAGCACGGTACGCCGGAGCACCCGAGCGAGCTGAGCCGCCACGCCTGCATCGGCTATCGCCTCACTCCGCACCATCACTATCGCTGGGCCTTTGCCGCCGACGGCACCATGCTGGAGATCGAAGTAACCGGGCCGCTCACCACCAGCACCCCGGCCCTCTATCTGGGCGCCGCCGAGGCTGGGTTGGGGCTCGCCTACTGTCTGGAAGAGGAGGTGAGCCAAAAAGTCGCGGAAGGGAAACTGCTCACCGTGCTGGAGCCCTGGTGCCCCACCTTTGCCGGCTTCTACCTCTTCTATCCCAGTCGGCATCAACTGGGCAGCGGCCTGCGCATCCTGATCGACATGCTCAAGGCCCACTACCAAAACCCCGGATTAATGAGTAATACTCAGCAATTCATCAAGTGAAACCCTGATTATCACCAAATAAGTATTAATCTAGACTAGCTGTTCGATAATCGAACTCCCCGAGAGAACAGATATGTCTGCCTATTTAACACTGCGGCAACGGGCCATGACCCGTCGCTTCTGGGCTTACGCCCTCCCCTCCATTCTTGCCATGCTGGTCTCGGGGGCCTACTACCTCATCGACGGCATCTTCGTCGGCCACTATGTCGGTGCCGCTGGCCTCGCCGGGATCAACCTGGTCTATCCGGTCATCATGGTGCTGATTGGTCTGGCCGCCATGATCAGCATGGGGGCCGCCACTGCCATCTCCTTCCAGCAAGGGGCGAAAAACGACAAGCTGGCCCGTCAGGCGCTGGTCAACGCCCTCTGGCTGCTGGCCGGACTCGGGGGCGTTGCGCCGGTGCTGCTCTATTACACCCACACCGATATCCTGCTGGGGCTGGGGATTGAACAGGGCACCGAGACCTGGAAACAGGCAAGCGACTACCTAACCTGGATTGGCGGCGGTACCCTGCTGCTGGCCAGCAATCTGGCGGTGCCCTATCTGCTGCGCAACGATGGCCGCCCGAAACTGGCCATGGTGCTGGTGAGCAGCGGCGCCGTGCTCAATATCATCCTCAACTACATCATGGTGGGTCGGCTGGGGCTGGGATTGATCGGGACTGCGCAAGCCACCCTGATGGCAGAGGGTGCGGTGAGCCTGATCGGCCTTGGCTACTTCTTTACCCCCTGGGCGCGGCTGCGCCTCAGCTGGCGGGATCTGGTGCCCAACCTCCCCGCCATGCCGCACCTGCTCTTTACCGGCCTGCCGAGCCTGATTGCCCAGTTCAACCTCGGCCTGCTGCTGATGCTGCACAACAGCCAGCTGATGGTGTATGGCAATGTGAAGGATCTGGCGGGTTTTACCGTTGCCGGTTACACCGAGGCGGTCTTTATCGTCATCCTGCAGGGGCTGGCGTTCGGCATTCAGCCGCTCATCAGCAAAGCGGCGGGGGCCAAGCGCCACCGCAACCTCAAGTACCTCATGGAGATGGGGCTCAAGTTCACCTTTATCTACGGCATGCTGGTGTGGCTCACCATCCAGCTGCTGCCGGGACAGGTCGCCATGCTCTATACCGGCGACAAGGATCCCGAACTGCTGGCCGCTGCCATCAGCAGCCTGACCCTCAACCTCGGCGCCATTCCGCTGGAGGGGATCATCATGTTCGGCATAGTGCTGCTGCAATCCATGGCGCGTACCCGTCAGGCGCTGGTCATCTCCATCGCCAAAACCGTGTTGCTGCTGCCGCTCATCTTCCTGCTGCCACAACTGTGGGGTCGTGATGGGGTGCTGATGGCCCAGCCCGCGACCGTGCTGCTGCTCACCCTGCCGCTCTGCTGGCTGCTGTGGCGCGAGTGGCTGCGCCTGAAGATGGCCTGCGCGCCAAAAAACAAGCGTCGCCCGCAACCGGCCCGCGCACGCGCCGCCGTCCAGCTGGCCCGTTAAGACCACCCATCCCGCAAAACAATAAAAAACCGGCATCCCCTGATGCCGGTTTCTGCTATATGGGCGGGTCTGCCTGCCCTTACTCGAGGATTCAGGCCAGCACTGCTGCCCACACTATGCCAATACTTCTGGCCTGAGCTGGGCCATCAGCCCCGGGTTGTCGGAGTAATCCACCGGAATGGCCACCACAGCAGGCCCCTCCACCGCCAGCGCGGCCCGCAGGGTGGCGCGCAGCTCGTCGGCCGAGCGCACCGCAAACCCGGCCGCCCCGAACGATTCGGCATAGCGTTTGAAGTCGATGGGGCCAAAAGAGACGCCAGAGGTGCGACAATACTTCTGCTGCTCCTGCATCGCCACCATGTTGTAGCCGTTATCGACCCAGATGATGTGGACGATATTGCTCTTGAGCCGCACCGCCGTCTCCAGCTCCATGCTCGACTGCATAAAGCTGCCATCCCCCGATACCGAGATCACCCTCTCACCCGGCCTTACCAGCGCCGCGCCGATGGCCCACGGCAGTGCCACCCCCATGGTCTGCTGACCGTTGGAGATCAGCACCTGACGGGCGCGGAAGCTGTAGAGGTAGCGGGCAATCCAGATATGGAAGCTGCCCATGTCGACGCAGAGGGTCATGTCGTCGCGCACCAGATCCTGCAGCTCGCGCACGATACGCAAGGGGTGAACCGGATTGCCGTGCATATCATCGGCCCGCATCGCCAGTCGCAGCCGCTGCTGACGTACCCCTTGCAGCAGCCGATCCACCTCGGGGGGGCGGATTTTCGGATTGCCCATGATGCGGGTCAGCTGCAACAGGTTGGCGCGGATCGACCCCACCAGCTCGGCGGTCGGGCAGTAGCTGCTGTCGATATCGGCAGGCAGCACGTCGATATGGAGGATGCGCCGCTCCCGGTCGCCATTCCACAGCACGGGGTCGTACTCGATGGGGCTGTAGCCGATGCAGATCACCAGGTCGGCCCCTGCCAGCAGTTGATCCCCCGGCTGGTTGTTGAAGAGCCCCACCCGTCCGGCAAAGTCATCGAAGTGGCAGCTGTCCACCACCCCGGCAGCCTGATAGGTACCGGTCACCGGCAGCCGCACCTTGTCGAGGAAGGCGCGCACTGCCTCGGCATTCTCCGGCCGACTCGCCATCAGGCCGAGCAGCACCACTGGATTCTGGGCGTTGCGCAGCAGGGTCAATGCCTGCTCCATATTCTGTTCATCGGCACAGCCCGGCTCCGGCACTTCCCGAGGCACCAGCACATTGCCCTTCACCGGCTTGTTGATGATATCCATCGGCAGGCTGACAAACGCCGCCCCCGGCCGTCCCAGCTCGGCGGCGCGAAAAGCGTTGGCCATCACTTCCGAGATCGCCGCCCCGCTGTTGACCTGGGCGCTGAACTTGGTGACCGGACGGCAGAGGTTGACCGTATCCATGCTCTGATGAGTGAGCTTGAGGCCATCGGCACGGCGCACTGCACCGCCCAGCGCCACCATGGGGTCTCCCTCCGAGGTGGCAGTCGCCAACCCGGTAATGAGGTTGGAGCAGCCGGGGCCCGAGGTGACCAGCGCCACCCCCGCCTTGCCGGTCAGGCGCCCCACGGCGGCCGCCATAAAGGCGGCATTCGCCTCGTGGCGCACCACTATGGTCTCGATGGGGGAATCCTCCAGCGCATCGAACACCCGGTCAATCTTGGCACCAGGAATACCGAACACCTGCTTGACCCCTTGCGCCTCCAGATGACGAACCACCAGCTCGGCACCGCACTTCCACTGTCTGTTTTCCATGTTATTGCTCCTTGTCTATTAGCCTTCGGCGGCTTGAATGGCGCGATCGAGATCGGCGGGGGTGAGGTCGGCCTGCCGGAAAGCGGGATCCGATGGCAGGGCCAGATTGAGGTGACGCACCACCGAAAGTCGCAGGGTGCCGTGGGCCATGGTGTAGTCGAGCAGATGGCCGCCCCCCTTGCGATCGGCGGTGATCATGTGTTCGTGAAAGCCCGCCACATTGACCCCCTGCACGAACGGCGGGCAGCGAAAGCCCACCAGAGTCCCCGCTACCGCGGCAAAGCGGAACAGCGGCTGCTGCTCGATGGCCTCCAGCATGGGGCGATAGGGGGGCTCCTGACGCGGCACGGTACGAACCTTGGCCGTTTCAAACTGGCCGTCGAGGCGCAGGGCGACGAAGACGTTGTCGGAGCCCACCAGCCGATCCACCCACTGGTGGATCTCGTCACGGCTCAGGGGGTGATCGAAACGACGCTCCAGACAGGGGCGAAAATGGGTCATCACCGCAAAGGGGGTCTTCTGATCGGCGCGGGCGGGCCGAGCCGAGCCATCGGAGCGCAACTGGTGGATCTGGCGCTCGAAGGCGATCAGCTCACCATCGAGGTGATTGAAGGTGCCGAGGCCAAAGTCGCCGTGGCGCAGCAGCTCGCTCATGGTGGTCTCCCCTTCGTAGACCCCCGCCAGCAGGGCGCTCATCAGGGAACTCTGGTAGATCTCGCCACCGTCATTCTGCCTGCGCCAGCGAGAAAACTGCTGGCTCACTTCGAGGGCACAGCTGCACCCGGCACTGTCAGATGTTGCAATATGTTCCATTCGGGTTTCACCTCCACCGTGAATCCTGTTAGCGTTCGGATCCAATGGTGACTTGGTTCACATTTCAACACCAATACGCTGATCCCATGACTTTGAGACTCAATCGATATGGAACTTCGTACGCTCCGCTACTTCATGGCCGTTGTTGAAAAGCAGAATTTCACCCGCGCAGCCGAATCACTCAACATGGCCCAGCCGCCGCTGAGCCAGCAGATCCGCAAGCTGGAGGAGACCTTGGGCACCCCGCTGCTGCGCCGTTTGACCCGCAGTGTCGAGCTGACCGAGGCGGGCGAGAGCCTCTATCGGGATGCGGCGCAGATCCTGGCGCTGGCCGATGCGGCAAAACTGAAGGTAAAGCGGATTGCCCGGGGCGAGCAGGGGGCACTGCGGATCGGCTTTGCCGGTTCCACCGTGCTCCATCCCGCGGTGCTGACCCTGCTGCACGACTATCGGGAGCGCTACCCCGAGGTGGCCCTCAGCCCGCAGGAGGGCACCATGCCGGCACTGGTGGAGGCGCTACGCAACGATCGGCTGGACGCCGCCATCTTGCGGCTGCCCTGCCGGGGTAGCGAGGGCTTTGCCCATCACCTTATCGAGCAGGAGCCGCTGCTGATCGCCCTGCCCACCAGCCACCCCAAAGCCAAGCCTGGCCCCTTGCCACTGGCCAGCCTGAAGGACGAGAGTTTTATTCTGTTTCCCCACGCCATCGGGCCCGGGCTCTATGACGGCATCGTAGGTCTCTGCCGGGAGGCGGGCTTCGAGCCGATACTGGGGCCCGAATGCCCGCAGGTGATCTCCACCGTCGGCATGGTGCAGGCGGGCTTTGGCGTAACTCTGGTGCCCAGCTCGGTGGCGGCGCTGCGCCCGCTCGGGGTCAGTTATCACCCCATTGAGGGCAACGGCATGATGACCAGCATCAGTCTGGCGACACGGCCTCACCCAGGTAGTGCCGTGCTGCGGCACTTTATCGCCCAGATCCGTGCTGCCCAGATACGACAAGGCCTCCCGAAGGAGGCCCTGTTGAACAAGCTTGAACCGGTTTGATGACCAGCTTGCCTGATGCGACGGCTTATTTGACGGTGCTGCTTATTTGACAGTCACCCGGGCAAACTTGCGCTTGCCGACCTGATAGACGGCGGTACCGGCACCGATGAGTGCCTTGCCATCTTCCAGCTTCTCGCCATCCACCTTGACCGCCCCCTGCTTGATCATCCGCAGCGCTTCGGAGGTGGTGGCCACCAGATCGGCCTCTTTCAGCAGGTTGGCAATGGCCAGACCTTCACCTTCCAGTGCCAGCTCGATTTCCGGCATCTCGTCCGGAATGGCGTTCTTGGAGAAACGCTGGGTGAAATCTTCGTGGGCAGCTTCGGCCGCCGCTTCATCGTGATAACGGGCGATGATCTCTTTGGCCAGCCAGATCTTCACGTCGCGCGGGTTGAGAGTACCGGCAGCGATGCCTGCCTTGAACTCTTCGATTTCAGCCAGCGGACGGAAGGAGAGCAGCTCGTAGTAGTTCCACATCAGATCGTCGGTGATGGACATGATCTTGCCGAACATCTCGCCCGGAGCGTCGTGAACGCCGATGTAGTTGCCTGCGGATTTGGACATCTTCTTGACGCCATCCAGACCCACCAGCAGCGGCATCATCAGCACGCACTGGGTCGCCATGCCGGCATCTTTTTGCAGCTCGCGGCCCATCAGCAGGTTGAACTTCTGGTCGGTACCGCCGAGCTCAACGTCCGCCTTCAGCGCGACCGAGTCATAGCCTTGCAGCAGCGGATAGAGGAATTCGTGAATCGCGATGGATTGGCCGCCGGTGTAGCGCTTTTTGAAGTCGTCGCGCTCCATCATGCGTGCCACGGTCTGCTTGGCCGCCAGCTTGATCATGCCGGTCGCACCCAGCTCGCTCAGCCAGGTCGAGTTGTACTCGATGCGAGTCTTGGCCGGGTCGAGGATCTTGAACGCCTGCTCGGCATAGGTGAGGGCGTTGTGCTTGATGGCCTCTTCGGAGAGCGGCGGACGGGTGGCGTTCTTGCCGGAGGGGTCACCCACCATGGCAGTGAAGTCACCGATCAGCAGGATCACTTCATGGCCCAGATCCTGGAAGGTTTTCAGCTTGTTGAGGATCACGGTATGACCCAGGTGAATGTCAGGGGCAGTCGGGTCCATACCCAACTTGATGCGCAGCGGGCGCCCTTCCTTCAACTTGGCGACAAGTTCTTCTTCAACCAGAATTTCTTCCGCTCCGCGCTTGATCTCGGCTAGCGCCACCTCGAGCTGGGACATTTTTTGACTCTCCATCACGATTCCACAGGGCCAAACATATTACTGGAATGGCGGGCCAATTGGAAAGGCTGTAAAATCCGTCCATTCTGCCCGACTTCATCTGCTTCTCATGGTTATTTGGCACGCCTTCAACGCACTCCCCCACTGGCACCGCAAGATGGTGCTGATCTTGAGCATCATGATCATGATGCTGGCGGCCTGGCCCAGCGAACAGGCAGTAGCAACACGGGTCGATGAAAACGGCAACGAAATTGCCCTGCGGGAACCGGCCAACGACAACGCGCTAAACAACGAGCTGCCAGCCGAGGCCGCCCAGCCCGTTACCCCGCCCAAGCCGCGCTATATCACCAAGCAGGTGAAGGTGCGCCGTGGCGACAACATGGGGGTGATCTTCCAGCGCATTGGCCTGAGCACCACGGATCTGCACCTGATCGACCAGCTCGAGGGCAGCGATCCCCTGCGGATGCTGCAACCGGGGCAGGAGCTCACCTTCACGCTCACCGAGAACGGCGAGCTGCACAGCCTCTATTACCCCCACAGTCTGGAGCAGGCGCTCAAGGTGAGCCGCAAGGAGGAGACCTTTGTCGCCCGCAACGTCAAGATCGCCCTCGACACCCGCGAACAGGTGAGCAAGGGGGAGATCCGCTCCAGCTTCTGGGGCGCGGCGGTGGATGCGGGGATGACCGAAGATCAGATCATGGACTTGGCCGCCATCTTCGGCTGGGACATCGACTTTGCCCAGGACTTGCAGCCGGGGGACAGCTTCCGGGTGGTCTATGAAGACAAGTTCCGCGACGACGAGCGGGTCGCCTCCGGCGATATTCTGGCCGCCGAGTTCGTCAACCAGGGCACTGCCTACCGCGCCGTGCTCAATGAAGATGGCAACTACTACACCCCGGAAGGCAAAGCCATGCGCAAGAGCTTCCTGCGTGCGCCGGTCAACTTCAAATACATCAGCTCCAACTTCAACCCGCGCCGCCTCCATCCGGTGACCGGCAAGATCCGCCCCCACAACGGCATCGACTATGTGGCGCCGGTGGGCACCCCCATCATGGCGGCGGGCTCCGGCAACGTGGTGGCGGCGGGCTACAACCAGTTCAACGGCAACTACGTCTTTATCAAGCATGCCGGCAACTATGTGACCAAGTACCTGCACCTCTCCAAACGCACCGTCAACAAGGGACAGCGGGTGAAGCAGGGGCAGACCATCGGCACTCTGGGTGGCACCGGCCGCGTCACCGGCCCGCACCTGCACTACGAATTCGTGGTGGGCGGCATTCACAAGAACCCGCGCACCCTCACCCTGCCGCAGGCAGAGACCCTGAGCGGACGCGAGCTGGCCAACTTCAAAAAGCTGGCGATGCCGCAACTGGCCAAGCTCGACAGCCCCGAGCTGCAGCTGGCCCAGAACAAGCGGGATAGCCGCGGCAACTAAGCCATCAGGGCTGGCGGGGTAGCAGCCCCGCCAGCCCTTTTTATTTTGCCTGCGCATGGCTCGGCGCCATGCTGCATCGGTGTCGGGAAGCGGACTATCCCGACCAGCGAGTGAGGAGAGCCAATGGCTGAACGCTATATCGGATTGATGTCAGGCACCAGCATGGACGGTATTGACGCCGTGCTGGTGGTGATCGACGGGGATCAACTGCGGGTCGAGGCGGCCCTCAGCCACCCCTGGCCCACCGCCCACGAGCTGCATGAGCTCTGTACCCCTAGCGACAACGAGATCGATCGCATGGGGGTGGCCGACAATCTGGTGGCGCGCGAATTTGCCGCCGCCACCCACGCCCTGCTGGCCAAGACGGGCCTCACGCCCGCCGATATTCGCGCCATCGGCAGCCACGGCCAGACCATCCGCCACCGCCCCCAGCTTGGCTTCACCCTGCAGATCGGCAACGCCGCCCTGCTAGCGGCGCTAACCGGCATCGACGTTATCGCCGATTTTCGCACCATGGATATGGCCCTCGGTGGTCAGGGGGCGCCGCTGGTGCCCGCCTTCCATCAGGCGCTGTTTGCCAAACCCGGCGCCCTGCGAGTGGTACTGAACCTCGGCGGCATCGCCAATATCTCGGTGCTGCCGGGCAATCCGGGCGGGGTATATGGTTTTGATACCGGCCCGGCCAACACCCTGCTCGATGGCTGGTATCGCCGCCATCAGCCCCACGGCGGCAACTATGACGCCGGTGGCAAATGGGCCGCCAGCGGCAAGCCCATCCCTGCCCTGCTGGAGAAACTGCTGGCTCACCCCTACTTTGCCGCCCCCTCCCCCAAGAGCACCGGACGGGAGATGTTTACCCTCGATTGGCTCGATGGGGAGCTGGCAGGCACTTCATACGCCCCCGTGGATGTGCAGCGCACCCTGCAGGCGCTCACCTGCCACAGCATCGCCCGCCAACTGCCCGCCCGGCCCGAATCAGTCGGTGCCAGCCAGCCGAAAGCCGAGCTGTTTGTCTGCGGCGGCGGTGCCCATAACGCCCCCTTGCTGAAGGAGTTGGCCAGCCTGCTGCCTGCATGGCGCATCGCCAGCACCGCCGAACTGGGCATTGCGCCCGACTGGATGGAAGGCGCAGCCTTTGCCTGGCTGGCGGAGCGCTTTATCAAGCACAAACCCGGCAACCTGCCCGCCGTCACCGGCGCCAGCCGTCCGGCTGTGTTGGGTGCTCTCTACCCCGCACCCTAGATATCCCCCAGATATGCAAATGACGACAGCCCCGATATGGGGCTGTCGTCATGTCACATCATGAACAGTGGCACTTTGGCCAACACCCGTTGTTACATGGCATTGGTGGACTCAAAAATTTTGTCGGCGGACGCTTCGACAAAGCCCGGATAGAGCACGCCATCTATCTGCGGGTAGCGCAGGGCGAACTCGTAGAAGCAGCTCGGGATGGTACGCACCCCATCGCTGAACGGCACCTCTGCTTTGTCCGCCATGGTGGAGGATTGCTCCAGCATCACCTGCGGATCCCCTTTCACCTCGCCACCCACGCTGTTGAGCACAAAACCCGCCGCCTTCAGTGCCGCATTGACCTGATGGATGGTGTCGAAATCCTTCAACTTGTTGATATTCACCGTGAAGTGGTTGGCACGATAACCCCAGGCTGCCATCCAGGCCGCATACTCGCTCTCCGCCAGCAGAGTCTGATAATCGGCATAGGAGACCTGCCAGGGGGCGCCGGTGTAGAGAAATGCCGGGGTATCGGTCAGATGATCAGGCACCTGATTGGCCAGCTTGTGGATGATGGCCTGGGCAGCCGAAGAGAGCTCTTCCACCTTCAGCTCACTGATAAACACCTTGGGAGCGTCCGGATCCTGATGCTCGAAGTGCTTGGCGTAGAGCTTCTTGGCCTTGAAGACGTACTCGCCCTTCTGCTCGTAACCGAGCGCGAGAAAGTGGGCGGCCAGCTTCTCCAGCCCCAGCTTGGGCAGGTTGTAGGTACGAAACGCCACGTGATCGTTGACGATGGGCTCGCCGCCACCCAGCAGGGTGTGCACCTTGAGGGCGCTCGGGGTCACCTTGATGTAGTTGTCCCACAGATGGCTGAACAGGGTGTCGATATCCTTTTGCATCTCTCTTTCCTTTGATTGCGGGTACAGATGGGGGCACCGCTGGATGCCCCGTGTCGTTATTAGAAGCGCAGGCCGGGCGACAGTTGATCCGGCATCGCGGCTTTGCTGTCTTCGACAGAGGCAACCGGATACGCACAGTAGTCAGCAGCGTAGTAGGCGCTTGCTCTGTGGTTGCCGGAGGCGCCGATGCCACCAAACGGCGCGGCACTGGAGGCGCCGGTGATGGGCTTGTTCCAGTTGACGATACCGGCGCGGATCCGCTTGAAGAAGTGGTGCCAGTCCGCCTCCTTATCCCCCAGCAGACCGGCCGAGAGACCGTAGCGGGTGGCGTTGCCCTGATCGATGGCAGCATCGAAATCATCGTAACGAATGAGTTGCAGCAGCGGGCCGAAGTACTCTTCGTCAGGCAGCTCGCTGACTGAGGTCACGTCGATAATACCCGGGGAGACAAAGCCTGTGCCCGCTTCCAGGTGCTTGAGGGTAAGCAGGCTCTCGCCACCGAGGCGCTGCAGGTTGGCTTGCGCCTCGACCATGCCCAGTGCTGCCTTCTCGCTAATCATCGAGCCCATGAACGGCTGCTCGGCAGCGTCGTAGAGGCCGACCTTGATCTGGCTGACCACCTCGATCAGTCGATTGACCAGGGCATCGCCCCGCTCACCGCGCTCGACAAACAGACGGCGGGAACAGGTGCAACGTTGACCCGAGGTGATAAATGCCGACTGGACGATGGCATGGACGGCGCCGTCGATGTCGCTCACATCTTTCACGATCAGCGGGTTGTTACCGCCCATCTCCAGCGCCAGAATTTTGCCCGGCTGGCCGGCAAACTGTTGATGAAGGAAATGGCCGGTGCGGGAGGAGCCGGTAAAGAAGAGGCCGTCGATATCGGGATTGCCCGCCAGCGCCTTGCCGGTCTCGACCTCCCCTTGCACCAGATTGAGCACCCCCTTGGGCAATCCGGCCTGCTGCCACACCTTGACCATGGCCTCGGCCACCATGGGGGTCAGCTCGGAGGGTTTGAACACCACGGCGTTACCCGCGATCAGGGCCGGGACTATATGGCCGTTGGGCAGATGGCCCGGGAAGTTGTAGGGGCCGAACACAGCCACCACGCCGTGGGGCTTGTGACGGACAAACGCTTTGGCGCCCGGCATGGCATTTTCAACGGTGCCGGTGCGCTCGTCGTGGGCACGAATGGAGATGGCAATCTTGCCCTGCATGGCGGCTACTTCAGTGCGGGTCTCCCACAGCGGTTTGCCGGTTTCGCGGGCGATGGTCAGGGCCAGCGCCTCTTTCTGCTCGCCGAGCAGGTCGGCATAACGGCGCACTATGGCCAGACGATCTTCAAGGCTCAAATCCGCCCAGTGGTAGAAGGCGGCACGGGCCGCCTTGACGGCAGCATCCACTTGCGCCGCACTGGCGGCAGCCCCCTGCCAGATCACCTCGTTCTTGGCCGGATCGGTTGACTCGAACGGCTTGCCTTCACCGGCAAGCCACTGACCGTCGATAAATTGCACTAACTGGCTCATCCATTCACTCCCTGTCGCTGGCAGGCAGCCTCGGCTGCCTGCCTGATAATCGGTTTGCTTGTCCTGTTTGTCTCAGTCGAGGTCGACCACCCGCACCATGTCGCCATCCTGTACCTTGAGTGCCGCCGCCATCTTGGGCGGGATGATGGCTTCGTGCTTGTCGAGATCGACCCGGATATTGCCGTAGCAGGCGCGGTAATGCTCGAAACGGCTGTTGCAGATAAGGTGGGTCTTGCCACCGATGGGCTCGCCCACCAGCACCCGCAGTTTCTTGCTGCGGCGCACGCTGCGGATATTCTTCACGTCGCACTCGACGGTGGGGCCCGCATCGAAAATATCGACGTAGCCACGGTTCACGAAGCCCTCGTCCTGCAGCATCTTGATGGCCGGGCGAGTCTTCTCGTGGGTCTGACCGATAACGGCCCGCGCCTCTTTGCTCAGCAAATTGACGTAGATGGGGTACTTGGGCATCAGTTCGGCGATAAAACGCTTCTTGCCGATGCCGGTCAGATAGTCGACGGTGGGAAAATCCATCGAGAAGAAGTGGGTTTGCAGCCACTCGTAGAAGGGGCTGTGACCGTTGGCATCGGAGACGCCGCGCATTTCGGCGAAGACGGTCTCGTCAAACAGCTCGGGGTGCTCGGCCATAAACAGAAAGCGGTGCTTGGAGAGCAGGCGGCCGTTGAGCCCTTCGCGGGCACATTCGCGCAAGAACAGGGTGCAGAGCTCGGAGTTGCCGGTGTAGTCGTTGGAGAGAGTCAGGGTTTCAACGACGTTGTAGATGCCGAGCTTGGGAGAAGAGTGCACCACTTTGCCGATGTGGTAGTTGTAAAACGGCTGGGAGAGGCCAACCGCGGCATCGATGGCACAGGTGCCGACCATCTCGCCGGTCTCCAGATCCTCAGCCACGAAGAAGTAGAGGCAGTCCCCCTTGCCGGCGGGCTTGTCGGAAAAAGTCTGGGTAGAAGCATCGATCTTGCGCTGCAGCAACTCATCGTTGACGGGCAACGAGGTCATGCCGGTGCCGGACTCGATGGCGCAGGTCTTGAGCCCGGCAAAATCTTTTTGCTCGATGGGACGGATAACCAACATAAATGACAACTCCCTTTCATTGACGACAGGTGGGGGCCCGGCTCCTGCCGGGAGAGCTCCCCACCTCAATTTGGAATCAGGCGTTGACCACCTGGGCAACCGCCTTCTCGAAGCGGGCCAACCCTTCCTTGATGTCCGCTTCCGGGATCACCAGTGAAGGGGCAAAACGAACCACGTTGGTACCGGCAACCAGTGCCATCAGCCCCTGATCGATAGAGGCCAGCAGGAAGTCGCGGGAACGCCCCTTGAAGTCCTCGCTCAGAGCGGCACCCAGCAGCAGCCCCTTGCCACGCACTTCGCTAAAGCAGTGGTATTTGGCGTTGATCGCCTCAAGCCCATCGCGGAACAGCTGTTCGCGCCGCTTGACCCCGTCCAGTACCTCGGGAGTATTGATCACGTCGATCACTGCCTCGGCGACCGCACAGGCCAGCGGGTTACCGCCGTAGGTAGAGCCGTGAGTGCCCACTTTCAGATAAGAAGCGATTTCGTCGGTGGTCAGCATGGCGCCGATGGGGAAACCGCCCCCCAGCGCCTTGGCGCTGGTGAGGATGTCCGGCGTGACGCCGAGCCCCATATAGGCATAGAGATCACCGGTCCGGCCGACCCCTGACTGCACTTCGTCATACACCAGCAGGGCATTGTGTTTGTCGCACAGCTCGCGCACCCCTTTGGCAAACTCGTCGGTAGGACGAATGATGCCACCCTCCCCTTGCAGCGGCTCCATCACCACGGCGCAGGTGTTGTCGGAGATCACCTCGGCTAGTGCCGCCAGATCGTTGTAGGGAACATGGGTAATGTCACCGGGCTTGGGACCGAAGCCATCGGAGTAGGCAGCCTGGCCACCGACGCTGACGGTAAAGAAGGTACGACCGTGGAAGCCCTGATTGAAGGCGATGATCTGGGTCTTCTGCTCGCCAAACTTCTCGATGGCGTAGCGGCGAGCCAACTTGAGGGCAGCTTCATTCGCTTCGGCGCCGGAGTTGCAAAAGTAGACCTTGTCGGCAAAGGTGGCCGCGACCAGCTTCTTGGCCAGACGCAGGGCCGGTTCGTTGGTCATTACGTTGGAGAGGTGCCACAGCTTCTCGCCCTGGGTTTTCAGAGCCTCGACCAGCTTGGGATGACAGTGACCCAGGCCGTTAACGGCGATACCACCGGCGAAGTCGACATACTCGCGCCCCTCCTGATCCCAGACACGTGACCCTTCACCACGCACCGGGATGATCTTGGCTGGCGCATAGTTGGGAACCATCACTTCATCAAACACTTCACGTGTCACTGCCAACAACTCTGACATATAGCTCTCCTTCAGATTCGGCGACAGAATAATCCACCGCCTAAAAGTTAAATCCGTGTAAACGTGACGGGATTATCACAGAAATAAAGTAAAAAGTCTGTAACAAGACGACCTATGAGGAACAATGTTCGATTGACCTTGAGATTTTAGGCAACCGCATTGCATAACGACTCAGGGGGGCTTGGCAAGAGATAATTTGGGCTGGAAGGGGGCTGAATAAAGTGTCAGAGAAATATTTTTTACCTTCTTTCAAACTTGAGAAGGTGATCACAAATTTTTATGAACAGGACAGAAAATTGGCCAGCAGCAAATGGCCCTGTTCGCTCAAAATACTCTCCGGATGGAACTGAACACCCTCGACAGGAAGTGTCTTATGGCGTAATCCCATGATTTCGTCAAACGAGCCATCGGCATGCTCGCTCCAGGCGGTGACCTCGAAGCAGTCGGGCAGCGTGTCGCGCTCCACCACCAGTGAGTGATAACGGGTCACCCGCAAGGGATCCTTTAGACCGTAGAATACCCCTTCGCCGCGATGGCGAATCAGGGAGGTCTTGCCATGCATCACCTGACGCGCGCGAACCACGCGGGCACCAAACGCCTGCGCCAGCGACTGGTGGCCAAGGCAGACGCCAAGAATGGGTAGCTTGCCGGCGAAGTGGCTGATGGCATCGAGAGAGATCCCCGCCTCATTGGGTGTACAAGGACCGGGAGAGATCACCAGAAAACGGGGGGAGAGCTGCGCTATGGCATCAAGCGTCAGTTCATCATTGCGCTTGACCACAACCTCTTGTCCCAGGGCGCCGAAATATTGCACCAGATTCCAGGTAAAAGAGTCGTAGTTATCGATCAACAACAGCATGAGATAACCAACAGTGGAGAATTAACGATCGAGATAACGACCCTGTTCCATTTCCCGTTCACGCTGACACTCGGCCAGATAGATGGCTGCAGCGATGGCAGCAGTCTTGTGATGTTTATCGATGGCATTGGAGACCATCAATTGCAGGGTATTGAGGTTTTTCGCCTTGCGGAACTTGCGCAGCCAGTGACCTTTATCACTCAGCTCTTCAATCGAAATATTTGGTTGAACAGACATGCGTACTCTTGGGGATATAACCCGGGTTGAAATAAAGAATTAAACAAAATACAACGTGGGAAAATAAAGAAAGCCAGGCAAATACCCAGCTCTCTTCTACTACACCTTCCCAGTATGTCAGGCTCGAGGAACGAAGCCGACTACATCATATACGCTGGTCAGGGTTTTTTCAGCTCTTTCACGCGCCTTTTGTGCCCCTTCGGCAAGAATCGCAATCAGATGGGCCTCATCCTGACGCAACTCGTGGAAACGAGCCTGGATCGGTTCCAGCAGCGCAACCACGGCTTCGGCGGTCTCGGTCTTGAGGTGACCATACATCTTGCCTTCGAAGTGCTGCTCCAGCTCGGGGATGGAGCGGCCAGTCACGCCGGACATCAGGGTCAGCAGGTTGGAGACACCCGGTTTGTTTTCCGGGTCGAAACGCACCACCGCCGGCTCGTCGGAGTCAGTCACCGCACGCTTGATCTTCTTGACGATCTGCTTGGGATCTTCCAGCAGGCCGATGAAGTTGGCCTCGTTGTCATCCGACTTGGACATCTTCTTGGTCGGATCCTGCAGGCTCATCACCCGCGCCCCTTCGGTCGGAATGAAGGGCTCCGGCATGGTGAACACTTCACCATAGAGGTTGTTGAAACGGGTACAGATGTCGCGGGTCAGCTCCAGATGCTGCTTCTGGTCGTTGCCGACCGGCACCTGATTGGCCTGATAGAGCAGGATATCGGCTGCCATCAGCACCGGATAACCGAACAGGCCGACGTTGACGTTGTTCTCGAAACGGGCGGACTTGTCCTTGAACTGGGTCATGCGCGACAACTCACCCATCTGGGTATAGCAGTTGAGGATCCAGCCCAGCTCGGCGTGCTGCGGCACGTGAGACTGGATGAAGACAGTGCTCTTCTTGGGATCGATACCGACCGCTAGATAGAGGGCGGCTGCGTCCAGACAAGCCTTGCGCAGGGCAGCCGGGTCCTGACGAGTGGTGATGGCGTGCAGGTCGACGATGCAGTAGAGGCAGTCGAACTCATCCTGCATGTTGACCCACTGACGCAGGGCCCCCATGTAGTTGCCGATGGTCAGCTGACCGGAGGGTTGCGCCCCGCTCAATACGATTGGTTTAGTCATGAGAGTGTTAATCCTTGTTATTCAGCCAGCCCAGCTGCGCTATTAGACCAAAAGTGCATCGAGCTGGGCAAACTGCTCGAATACCCAGTCTGGATGGGAGTCGGCAATGGGGCGGCCATAGTTGTAACCGTAGGTCAGGCCCACCACCTTCATGCCGGCCGCCTTGGCCGCCAGCACGTCATTTTCGGAGTCGCCCACCATTAGAGTGCGAGCCGGGCTCACCCCCAACTCCTGGCAAGCGTGCAGCAATGGCTCCGGGCTCGGCTTCTTGACTGGCACGCAGTTGCCGCCAAGCCAAAGTTCGAAACAATCGCTGATGCCAAGGGCATCGAGGATGGGTGCCACGAAATCACTCGGCTTGTTGGTGACGATCGCCTGCTTGTAACCCAGGGTTTGCAGGCGACGCAGACTCTGGGCAACCCCGTCATACATAGCCAGCCCTTGCAGCAGGCAGGCGTTGTAGTGCTGGAAAAAGATCGGTCTGGCCTTGGCAAACAGCTCGGGGTCAGCCTCGCGATAGGCGAGCGCCCGCTGGATCAGCTTGTCGGCACCATTGCCGACCCAGGTACGGATCACAACTTCATCAGCCTGTGCCAGACCGAGGTCTGCCAGAGTCAGATTGACTGCCAGCGCCAGCTGGGCGGCACTGTCAATCAGGGTGCCGTCCAGATCGAACAGCACCAAATCAAATGCGCGCTCAGCGTGTGACATGAGCCAGCTCCGCACGCATCTTGTCGATCACCGCCTTGTAGTCAGGCTGGCTGAAAATGGCAGAGCCGGCGACAAACATGTCGGCGCCCGCTTCGGCGATTTCACGGATATTGTCGACCTTCACCCCGCCATCGATCTCGAGGCGGATATCGCGGCCGCTCTCGTCGATCAGACGACGCACCTGACGCAGCTTGTCGAGGGTGCCGGGGATAAAGCTCTGGCCACCGAAGCCCGGGTTGACCGACATCAGCAGGATCACATCCAGCTTGTCCATCACATACTCGAGGCAGGAGAGCGAGGTAGCAGGATTCAGAACCAGACCCGCCTGGCAGCCCATCTCCTTGATCAGGCCCAAAGAGCGATCAACGTGATCGGACGCTTCCGGATGGAAGGTGATGAGGGAAGCACCGGCCTTGGCAAAATCGGGAATGATGCGATCCACCGGCTTGACCATCAGGTGCACGTCGATGGGGGCCTCGATACCGTAGTCACGCAGCGCCTGACAGACCATGGGGCCAATGGTCAGGTTGGGGACATAGTGGTTGTCCATCACGTCGAAGTGAACCACGTCGGCACCTGCAGCCAGTACCTTGGCTACATCGTCACCCAGACGGGCAAAATCGGCAGAGAGGATCGAGGGGGCAATCAGAAAGTCTTTCATCAGCATCATCCATTGGCAGCCAGGGAGAAAAAGCGGCGCAATTTTAACGTAAAAGGCGGGCGAAAACGACTCGAATGCGGGGTAAATGGGGCAATCGCCTCCCCTCCCCCAGCCACCTAGGTTTTGGGGCATCGGCACGGGCCTAGGCGCGCCCATAAAAAAACGGCGCCCCTGGGCGCCGCATGGTCTGTTACGTCAGCGGCAGCAGTTCACTGTCGCTGGGATAGTAACCCTGCTCAGGTTCGATTCCGGGGGGATAGAGCGCCAGCAACTCGGCCACCTTGTTGCGGGTGCCGCCGTTGCGACTGATGGTGCGCTTGACCAGGATCTCGTCGAGGCGGGCACCGCGATAAAGCTCACGAGTCAGCTCGATATCATGGTTGCTGATCAGCACCGGCACCCCTTTGTGAGCGGCTGTGTGACGGGCCAGTCGCGCCAGGATCGCCTGATCATCCAGGGTAAACCCGCCGGAGGCATAGGTGGTGAAGCTCGCCGTAGTGGAGAGCGGCGCATAGGGTGGATCACAATAGATAACCCAATCCTCTTCGGCACGCTTGATGGCGTCGGCGTAGCTCTCGCAGATAAAGGTCGCCTTCTGCGCCTTTTCGGCAAAGGCCCACAGCTCTTTTTCCGGGAAATAGGGCTTCTTGTAGGAACCGAACGGCACGTTGAAGCCGCCCTTCTTGTTGTAGCGGCACAGTCCGTTGAAACCGTGACGGTTGAGAAACAGGAACAAGAGTGCCCGCTCGAAGGTGGTCTCGGTCTGATTGAACTGGGTACGCAGCCGATAATAGGCCGCCTTGTGGTTGTGCTCTGCCACAAACAGCTTGCGCGCCTCGGCAATGAAACTGTCCGGCGTCAGCTTGAGGTGGTTGTACAGGCAGATCAGATCCGGATTGATGTCGTTGAGCACATACGCGTCGTAGTCGGTGTTGAGAAACACAGACCCGGCCCCGACGAAGGGCTCCAGCAACACACGCCCGGCCGGCAGGCGCTCGGCAATCTCTTCAACCAGGGAGTATTTTCCCCCGGCCCATTTTAAAAAAGCGCGTGTTTTTTTCATGGAAATCCGGTGTGTAAGAAGGCAAGACCCAAAAAGGGGGACGATTCTACCCCCTTATCCGGTATCAAGGCTATTGCTTCAGCTCTTTTTGTACCTGTGCAAACGACTTGGGCCAGGGCTGGCCTTTCAGCAAGGCTGGCGGAAGCTTGCGAATGGCACTCTTGGCCTGGGTCAGACCGGCATAATCTCCTTGCAGCACCACATACCAGGGACTGCCACGGAATTTGGTCTGATAGACCCATACCTTGCCCGCCAGACTATGCTCGGCGACAAATTGATCCACCGCCTTGGTGTTGCTCGCCCCCATCAGCTGAACGCTGTAGTGGTTGCGCGGCTTCTTGTTCAAGGTGGCGACCGGTGTCAGGGCCACTTTGGGTGCTGGCGCGGCAACCGGCTCGTTGCTGGCTGTTTTGGTGGTAGCAGCAGGCGTTGCGGTTGTCGCCGGATTCAGTACTTTGGAGGTACTGGCTGGCACCGTGGTTGCGATTGCACCACTGGGGGCTGTGCCACTCGGGTTCTTGCCGGTCAGCTCGTCCACCACGTCAGTAGGCAGAGCGCCGCTCACCTTGGGTTCGGTCATCAGCTTTTGCACGACCTCGTCAGAGATCACCACCCGACGCCCTTCGTAATTGGTTGATTCGGTGGTCACGGTTTCGCTCTCCACCGATTTGGGAAGCACTTTCGCCTCCGGCTGCCAATCTTTCACTACCCCGTTGGGATTGTTGGCTGCATCGCGGTTTTGCGCGCCTTGTGCAGCGGCATCGGTATTCGAACCGCCTGCGGTGAGGGGATCGCCTCCCGCTACCGGGATCGGCAATGCCGTGTTCTGCGCCGGACCCTGCAGCGCCGGTTTGCTTTCATTGTCAAACAGCGCAGGCAGCAGGTAGCTCAACGCCAGCAGGCCGCCAGCGACCAGCGCGATAGCGGTGGCAATCTTCTTGACGGGCAACTCCGCCTGACGCTTCTTGGGCCTTCTGTCGGTCATGATATCCTCCAGTAACTGCATGATGGTGGACGGATGTCCGTTCGCCGTTTTCAGGATCTCCTCCACTTGCGGCTTGGGCAAGAGGGTCGCCGGGATCTTGAGCTCTTTGGCTTTTTCATACAAGAAGATGCGCTGCTCCGGCGGGCTCAGTGGCGGCACTTCCAGCTCAAGGGCTGGCATGGCTCGCCCTTTGAGCTGCGGCCGTTGGGTACGACACCAGACGTCACTGCCCGAGACGATAATGGCCAGCTGATGGGGCGCCGCCAGGGTATCGTTATGACGGATGATCGCCCACAACTCTCCCAGCAGGTCGGCCGGCAACTGGTCGGCCCGCTCTATCAGTAGCAACAGGGTGGCAGGCTTGCTCCCCTCCAGCATGCGAAAGAAGCTCTCCGCCAGCGCATCCTGTGGATTGAACAGCGGGCGCGCCACCACCTGTGGCAGCAACAGCTGGCGCACATCCACCATCTTCATGGCAGGCGTACCAATCAGGCTTACCACCCGCACTTTTTCCGGCAACACGCCGAGCAGGGATTCGCACAGGGTACCGCGACCACAACCGGGTTTACCGGAGAGAAAAATGAAAGGGTGATTGAATTCAATCAGATGCAGCAGCCGGTCAACCAGCTGCCGCTGGGAAGGAAGTTTTAGCAGTTTATTCGTCACGACCAGACTCGATCACCGCCAGCAACTCGGCATCGGACACATCCCCCACCACCTGCGCATGGCCGATGCCAACCGGCAACACCAGACGCAGCTTGCCTTCCAGCACCTTCTTGTCACGGCGCATATGGCGAATAAAGGCGGCGAAATCCATCTCGGCAGGCGCATGAATGGGCAGATTGGCGGCCAGCAGCAGGGCGCGCACTCGCGCAACGTCCGCTTCGCTCATATCGCCACGTGCCTGCGCAGTCCAGGCAGCCAGCATGGTGCCGGCGGACACTGCTTCACCGTGCAGCCAGTTGCCATACCCCTGCTCGGCCTCGATGGCATGACCAAAGGTGTGGCCCAGATTGAGCAGCGCACGGACGCCGTGCTCGGTCTCATCCTGACCGACCACATCGGCTTTGATCTCGCAGCAGCGTTTGATGGCGTAGGCCAGCGCGGCAGGTTCCAGCTGTTGCAGACGCACCATGTTCTGCTCCAGCCAACTGAAGAAATCAGCATCCCAAATGATGCCGTACTTGATCACCTCGGCCATCCCTGCGGCAAATTCGCGGGCTGGCAAGGTACTCAGACATTCGGTATCGATAACAACTTGTTTGGGCTGATAAAAAGCCCCAATCATGTTCTTGCCGAGGAGGTGGTTGACCGCGGTTTTACCGCCAACAGAGGAGTCAACCTGGGAGAGCAGAGTGGTCGGGATCTGGATAAAAGGAATGCCACGTTGATAGCTTGCTGCCGCAAAGCCCACCACATCCCCGATCACGCCGCCCCCCAGAGCGATCAGTGTCGTATCGCGCCCATGGTTGGTTTCAAGCAGAGCAGACATGATCTGCTCAAAGGTCGCCAGGTTCTTGTACGCCTCGCCGTCGGGCAGAACAAGGTGTTCCACCTGAAAATCCGCCAGCAGGGAAGTCACTTTCTCAAGATAGAGCGGGGCGACGACCGTATTGGTCACTATCATCACCCGCCTGCCCTTGATGCTTGCTGCCAGCACCTCGGAGTGCTGTAGCAAACCGGCAGCTATCTCGATGGGATAGCTGCGCTCACCCAGTTCAACCTTCAACCGTTCCATGGACGTCCTCTTGATTACATACCGATCAGCTTCACAATCTGATTGGCAACGATCTTTGCGCTTTGATCATCTGTCTGGATAACAAAGTCAGCCACTTCTTCATACAGGGCGTTGCGCTCTTGTGCCAGACGCTCAAGCACCTCACGCGGCGGCTCTTCAGTCTGTAGCAGAGGACGGCGTTTGTCTCGCTGTGTACGCGCCAACTGCTTTTCAATGGTGGTTTCGAGGTAGACCACGATGCCACGAGCAGACAACTTGTTGCGGGTTTCCCGGCTCTTGATGGCTCCACCACCGGTTGCCAGCACGATACCCTGCTGCTCAGACAATTCGCTGATCACCTTCTCTTCGCGAATACGGAAACCCTCTTCGCCTTCAACATCAAACACCCAGCCGATATCAGCACCACTGCGGCGCTCAATCTCATGATCTGAGTCGAAAAACTCCATATGCAGTTGTTCTGCCAGATGTCTACCTATGGTGCTCTTGCCCGCACCCATGGGACCTATCAGGAAAATATTGCGTTTCTCAGCCATGTTTTTTCGTTAGTAATTACAAACTGTACGACCCCGATAAATACTGGATCGGGGTACCTATGAACCTTATCTTGCGATGGATCAGGAGGGGGATTATCTCAATAGATATCGGGACTGGCAACCGCAGCCCTTACGCCCCAGCCTCATTGGGGCGTAAGGTTATATGTGTTTTACCTTCACATGTAAAGCCTTCAGAAGGCGTCGGTGACTATCTTGGGGGTCACGAAAATAAGCAGTTCACGCTTTTTGTTCTCGCTGGTGGTCTTGCGGAACAGGGCGCCCAATCCGGGGATATCACCCAGCAAGGGCACCTTGGTCACATCGCTTTTGATAGTCTGCTGATAGATGCCGCCCAGCACCAGTGTCTCGCCATTGTTAACCAGTACCTGCGTCGTGATGGACTGGGCGTTGATGGAGACTGCATCACCGGTACCGGTCGGTACGGTTTCGCCCTTGGTATCCTGGGTCACGGTCAGGTCGAGGATCACCCGGTTGTCAGGGGTGATCTGCGGCGTGACTTTCAAGCTCAGTACCGCCTTCTTGAAGGTGACCGAGGTTGCACCACTGGAAGAGGACTCCACATAGGGGATCTCGGTACCCTGTTCGATCAACGCCGGTTTCTGGTTCGCAGTGGTCACCCGCGGACTGGCGATAATCTCGGCCTTGCTCTCTTTTTCCAGCGCAGACAATTCAAGGTCAAGCAGGGTTCCATCGGCCAGACGGGCAACCTGGAATGCCAAGGTACCGGCAGCATTGGTCACCGGCAGATTGACGTTCATCCGATTATCGACCGAGGGTCTGGTAATCGTTGAACTACCGTCGTTATTACCGGACGAATCATTCCCTTCAATAGAGCCTGAAGTGCTGTTGCCGTGACCATCGTTCTTGGTCACTCCCCAACGTACCCCGAGCGCTTCATCGAAACCGTCATCGATGGTCACCATACGCGCTTCGATCACCACCTGCTTGACCGGGATATCCAGAATATCCAGCATCCGCTTGATACTGCTGATAACCTCAGCCGTATCCTTCACAACCAGCACGTTGGTCCGTTCATCCACACTCACCGCGCCACGTGGCGATAGCAACTTGGTACTCTCGGATGAGAGCAGAGCAGCCACTTCGGATGCTTTTGCATAGTTGATCTGCATATATTCGGTATATAACTGGGCCAAATCAGCCACCTGATTCCGGCTCTCCAACTGCTGTTTCTCCCGTGCTGCAATCTCTTCAGCCGGAGCAACCAGCAGGATGTTGTTATCTAGCCGCTTATCCAGACCGCGCACTTTTAAAATGATGTCGAGCGCCTGCTCCCAGGGCACGCCATCCAGACGTAGTGTCAGATTGCCTGCCACAGAATCGGTAGTAACCAGATTGAGGTTGTTGAAGTCAGCGATAAGCTGCAACACGGTTCTAACCGGGATATCCTGGAAGTTCAATGAGATGGGCTTGCCCTGATACTGCTTTGAAGACGCAGATGCCGCCGTGCGTTTTTTCACTTCGATAATGAAAAGTTTATTAGCCTGATCGTAACGGTAATCAAACTGGCCATTAACCGACAGCTCAAACAGGGTATCGTTGCCCTGCCGGGACACCTCAACCTGAGAGACCGGTGTCGCAAAATCCTGTACATTGATCAGATTAAGCAAACCATCAGGCACGCGAGTACCATGAAACTTGGCCAGCACAGTTTGACCGCGGCTGCTCACATCGACGGCAGCGGAGCTGTTGTCAAGTGTGACCAGAAACTCCCCCTGACCATCCTTGCCACGACGAAAATCCACCCCGGTCACCGAGTTGAAATAGGCTCCACCGCCACTGTTCTGATAGCTGCCGAGCAGTGGTTTGCTGGCAGCAGGCGTCGCAACAGGAGGGGTTACCGGTGCAACAGGCATTGACTTGGCAACAACCTGAGAATTGAGCAGTGCCGAAGGAGCTGGAGTGGCCACCATGGCTGAGGAAGCCGTTGCGGCAGGTGCAATCAGGGCGCTTTCGCCATTAATCAGAGCTGATGAGGTCCCTTCACCAAGGGAAACCAGCAATTTATTACCCTGTTGCTGCACCTGATAGGGAGCCAGCTGATCGAGAGCGATCTTGATATCAAGGCCTGCCCCCTTCCCTTCCACCTTGATGTTGTCTACTCCCTGACGCTGAATAGGCAGCGGGTTCACCTTGAGTGCGCCCACAGCACCGGGGACATGCAACAGGAGCTGGTTAGGTTGATAGGAGAGACGATCGGTAAAGCCACTCACAGGCTCGCTGAAGCTGAGCTCCAGTTGCAACTGGTCTGCCAGCAATGGATTAACTTTTATCTCTTGCAAGGTTGCCACTGCCCACGCCTGACCAAAGGCACTGGCGCAAAACAGCAAAGCCACTTTTGTTACACTGTCTATGGTTGTTCTCATTGCTGTTCGTCCCTGATTATTGTTTTTCTTGCATATTGGCCATCGCCAACTGGGTTTCTCTTGTTACCCAGCACCCCTTCCCGTCCGGAATGGTTTCCAGTAAATCCACTGCCGTAGGAGTAATCTTGATGACTCTACCCTGATCGAGCCCCATATACTGGTTGAGCCCGACCCGTATTGATTTTCCATCAGGTGTGCTGATCAGGGCCCACAACTGCCCGGCCTTTCCCAAGGAGCCGTGCATTGACAAGCTGGCGAGAGAGTAGTTTTCCAATACCTCTTTTTCTCTGTCCATCATAACCTGTGCGCAATCAGGCTTCACCTGGGCACTATTCGCGCGCCCGACACTTGCTTCTGGTTGCGGCATCATGAAGGGACTACGCAGATCGCGTTGTTGATAGTGCATGGGGGAAAACGGCTTCAACTGGGGTAAGGGTTCAATAGGTACAGGGGGTCTTGCCTTTGTTTCGGCAATATAGGAATCCATCTCCTCCTGACCACCACAGGCCGTCAGCAAGAGGGCAGGTAACAACCAGCAGATGCGTCTCATTGTTTCTGCTCCACTGTTTTACCGTTGTACTTGTAGGTTTTGGCCAGCATCGACATAGCAATCAGGTCTCCCTCATCCTTGCTCTGACTCAAGGTAAAGGAGTCGAGTATGACGATACGAGGCAGGGCTGCCATATCTGCCGTAAACTTGCCGATCTGATGATAATTACCTACTACCTCGATCCGCATGGGCAATTCGGTAGAAAACTCGTGCTTGACCTCCGGTTCCCAGTTGATGCGATTGAGTTTCAAGCCATTATCGGTGGCAATAAAACTGATATCGTCCAGCAAACCGGCGACCTCATGGGTATTGGGCAACTGCTTGAGCTGGGTATCGACCAGTTGCTCGAGCTGGATCATTTGTGCCTTGTAGGCGCCCAAATTGGCTGCCAGCATCGCCTTGCTTTCAAACTGGCCTTTCAGCTCCGTCTCTCTGGCGCTCTCTTTGGTCAGATTGCCTAAGGAATTGGCAATCACGTAGTAATAAATAGCGCCACCAGTCAACACACAGCACAGCAGGATAAAGACAGCTTTCGCCCATTTTGGCCAGCTCGCGATGTCATTCAGATCAAGCTCGTTGAGTTGCTGAAGGTTCATTTGCTCTCCTTGGCCATATCCCCGGCAGCCGCGGTATTATTGGCAATCAGGAACATCATCGAGAATTGACTCAACGATACCGGCGCGACCTCCGCTGCAAAAATGGTGCTTATTTTCGACTGTCCCAGCCAGCCGGAACCATCGATTCGACGCATCATGCTGGCCACTCGACCATAAGCTTCTGTCTTGCCGTTGACATCGATAATATTGTTCTGCAACGAGAGGGTATTGAGGTAAACCCCATTGGGTACCAGAGAGGGCAACTGGTTGAAAAGACGAACGGGCACATTTCGACGCATTTGAAGATGTTCGATGAGTTGCATCCGATCGATCAGCTCCTTGCGACGTTCTTTAAGCAGGCGGATTTCTCCCAGTTGTGCATCCAGGATGGTCATCTCCTGAACCAGACGCTGATTACGCTGCTGCTGGGCGGCAATCTGACGCTCGACCAGCCAGTTGGCAAAGAGGCTCAGTGCGACAGTGACCAACACGAAAAGCCCGAGCAGGGCACCAAACTGTTTCTTTTGCCGCTGAGCACGAGCCTCGCGCCAGGGGAGAAGGTTTATATTTGACATGGTGTAAAACTCCTCAGAGCCAACCCGAATGCCGTCATATATCTAGCGCCATGTACCAGATCAACCTCTCCTTTCGGTTTGCCAAACAGGGCGAACAAATCCGGATGAAACACCTCGCAATTGGCTTCCTCTTTTACCTGTACCAACAAGCCAGGTAGCAAGCTGCCTCCCCCGGTCAACACCAGTTTGGCTATATCACGATAACCTGACGAGCTGCAAAACAGCTGGATATTGCGCCGCACCTGTTGCAACAGCGAGTTGATATGTGGCATCAACACGTCCAACTCATGGTCAACAGGCAAGGTGCCTTTGGTCTTGGCTTGCTCAGCTTCATCGAGGGTCATGCCATAAAAAGAGGAGAGCGCCTGGCTATATTGATCACCGCCGAAATTCTGCAAGCGCGAGTAGATCACCTCTCCCTTGACCAAGGCTGCGAAGGTCATGGCACTGGCGCCAATGTCGATCACCCCGATCGGTCGCTCACTCTCCTGCAACTCGGGCAAACAGGCCACAACGGCCCGCCCCAAGGCATGGGCTCCCACATCCACTACCTTGACGGCAATGCCAGCCTCAGCGAGAGCGCTGACCCGGCCATTGACGCTCTCAGTACGGGCTGCGCTCAACAGGACATCCTGACGATCTTCACTGGCGCTGGTGTCCAGCACCTCAAAATCGAGGCTGACTTCATCGAGGGGAAAGGGAATTATCTGTTCGGCCTCCAGCTGCACCTGACTCTCCAGCTCCTTGTCACCAAGGCGAGCATCAATCTGGATGACCTTGGTGATCACATTGGAACCAGTCACCGCTGTCGCGGCATAATCGCTGTGGCCAGAGATAAGGCGCTTGAGGGTTTTCAAAGATGGGCTGACCCGCTCGATATCCTGTAGCTGGTAATCAACCAGCGTACCTTTCGGGGTGGCGACCTCGGCAACAGATTCAATATGCAGCTTGCCGGGACGACCAGTGAGGGTAACGGCCTTGATGGTCTGGCTACCGAAATCAATGCCCACCAGGGGGAGGAGGGATCCCTTATTAAATAGCCCAAACATATACACATCCATGCGTTATTGGGTTTTATACCTGAATTGAGTGTAGGACACTCTAATCAGATGAGAGCTTGATCCATCCTAAATGCTCTAACTATCAATGTCATAAAGTTTATACCGAAAAGTGACCCACCTCGCTTTCTTGAGATAAAGGGAGGCACCTTGGTTATTGCTCACTGTAGTGCTAACCTCTCGCATCCTGTCGATGGGTGACTTGCCACAGGAAAACCTCGAATTCCAGATGGCAAAAGGGCTATACTCTGCGCCCGTTGGCTAAATTTAAGACGATTGGTAGTTCTTCCATGCTGAAATGGCTCGTTCGCCTGTTTATTGTCATGATGCTGGGTGCTGTGCTGGGTGTTGCCAGCCTCATCGGTATCTACTTCTATATCAAACCCCAACTGCCCGATGTCACCGCACTGCGTGATGTCAAACTGGCAACCCCGATGAGGGTCTACAGCCGAGATGGGGAATTGATCGCCCAATATGGCGAAATCCGTCGCATTCCGTTGCGCTTGGATGAAATCCCCCAACCAATGATCGATGCCGTACTGGCAACCGAAGATGCCCGCTTCTACGAGCACCCCGGCATTGACCCCATCGGCATCATTCGCGCCGCCTCCGTCTGGGCCGTATCAGGTCATGCCCGTCAGGGTGCCAGCACCATTACCCAGCAGGTTGCACGCAACTTCTTCCTGAGCAATGAGAAAACCATCATCCGCAAGATAAAGGAGGTCTTCCTGGCCTGGCGGATCGAGCAGAATCTCTCAAAAGACGAGATCCTCGAACTGTACCTCAACAAGATCCCTCTCGGTTATCGCTCCTTCGGGATCGGTGCTGCGGCTCAGGTTTATTTTGGTAAAGAGGTCAAGGATCTGGGGCTGGACGAGATCGCCATCATTGCCGGTCTGCCCAAAGCCCCCTCCATGCTCAACCCCATCCGATCCCCCGAGCGCGCCTTTGCGCGCCGCAACGTTGTGCTTGGTCGGATGCTGGAGACCGGCAAGATCACCCAGGCCCAGTTTGACGAAGCGTCCAAAATGCCGATCAAGGCCCGTTTTCACGGCGCCGAAGTGACCCTGCACGCTCCCTATCTGGGTGAAATGGTACGCCAGAAGATGGTAGAGCAGTTTGGTGAAGATGCCTACACCATGGGCCTGCACGTCTACACTACCGTCTCTGCCGAACGCCAAAGGGCCGCCAGACAGGCTCTGCTGGATGGCGTCTTTGCCTACGATATGCGTCACGGCTATCGTGGCCCGACGGCCCAGTTGTGGAAGGCAGGCGAAACAGCTTGGGATTACGAGCAGATCGTGGCCCACCTTGGCAAGCAACCCACTTATGATCCGCTGATGGCGGCAGTCGTGACCAAGCTCGGTGACCGTAGCGCCACACTGGTACTTAAAAATGGCAAGGAAGCAGAGCTGGGCTGGAACGGCATTAAATGGGCTCGCTCCTTTATTACCGACGACCGCCAAAGCTATGCCCCGAAATCGGCACGCGATGTACTGAAAGTCGGCGCCCAGATCTGGGTGCGGGAAGAGGGCGAAGAATTGCTGCTGGCCCAAATCCCGGACGTCAACGCCGCGCTGGTTGCCATGAACCCGAAAAATGGCGCGCTGGAAGCAGTAGTTGGCGGCTTCAGCTTCGAACTATCCAAATTCAACCGGGTCGATCAGGCGCGTCGCCAGATCGGTTCAAATATCAAGCCTTTCCTCTATGCGACCGCGCTGGAGCACGGCTATACCCTGGCGTCGCTCATCAACGATGCGCCAATCAACCAGTGGGATCCGTCAAAAGGGCCCATGTGGCAGCCCAAGAACTCCCCGGCCGTTTATGATGGCCCCACCCCGCTGCGTCTGGGTTTGGCCAAGTCCAAGAACGTGATGTCGGTTCGACTGATGCGCGCCATCGGTCTGGATACCTATATCGACGGTCTGACACGCTTTGGCTTCCCCCGCGACTTCATCTCGCCCCATGAGTCACTGGCGCTGGGCGCAGCCGAATTTACCCCCCTCGAGGTGGTGCGTGGTTACTCGGTACTGGCCAACGGTGGCTTCCTGGTGACCCCATACTTCATCGACAAAGTCACCGACAGCCTGGAGAACACCCTCTATCAGGCCAATCCTGCCATTGCCTGCAACAATTGCGAACAGCAGACGGCGTCCGAGCAGAGCACACTGCCGGAGCCAACTGTTGATGGCGCAGCACAAGATGGCACGCAGACCCCTCTCGCGCCAACCATCGCCCCGCATACCATCAGTGCCCAGAGCGCGTTCCTGATCACCGACACCTTGAGCACAGCCATCTGGGGTGGCAACGGCTGGCGTGGTACCGGCTGGCGTGCAGCCCGTGACCTGAAACGTCACGATATCTCCGGCAAAACCGGTACCACCAACGAATCGCGGGATGCCTGGTTCTCCGGCTATACCCCGGACATCGTAGCTACTTCCTGGATCGGTTTTGACAACCACCAGCGTGGCCTTGGCCGTGCCGAGTTTGGTGGTGGCGCTGCACAGCCTATCTGGATCGACTTCATGAAAGTCGCCCTCAAAAAGCTGCCGGAGCACAAGATGCCGGTTCCCGAAGGGATCATGACGGTGAAGATTGACAGCGAAACCGGACTGCTGGCGACCAGTGGCGGAACCGACGAATACTTCAAGGAAGGGACCGAGCCGACCCGTTACGCCGCGCCCAGTTCGGACGGCAATCAGGTCTATGGTGGTGACAACCCCGATGTGGAAGGGCCTGTCTCAACCGACGATATCTTCTAAGCTGCTCTCGCGGCAGAAGCAAAACCGGCAGCCTTGGCTGCCGGTTTTTTTATTGGGCCAACTGCTTGCTCATCAGCGTGGCAATCGAGGCGGCCAGCTCGTTGAAACAGGGGCGACGTACCGAGTAGTGGCGATAGAGCAGCGAGATGGTACGACCCGGCACAGGGTCAACCACAGGACGATAGCTCACACCTCCCTCATCATGATCGGCGGGTACGGCCAGCTTTGGCACCAGGGTCATGCCGCTACCGGCGGCCACCATGTTGCGCAGCGTCTCGAGACTGGTCCCCTTGAAGCGTTGATCCTCACCTATCCCGCCGGCGAAACAGAATCCCATCGCCTGCTCCCGCAAACAGTGGCCATCGGCCAGCATCAGCAATTTCTTGCCCTTGAGATTGCCGAGTGGCACCTGTCTGGCCTGTGCTTCGGGGTGATGGCAAGGCACAGCCAACCACATCGGCTCGTGGTAGAGCTGGATTGAACCAAACCCCTCCATCCCCGGCATCTCGGCCAGAATGACGCAATCCAGCTCCCCCTCTTCCAGCCGTTTGAGCAGGGTTTGGGTCTGCTCCTCATAGAGATAGAACTCCAGCTGGGGAAAATGCTCACGCAGGGTCTGGATAATGCGGGGCAACAGGTAGGGGCCCACGGTCGGAATAAAACCGATATGGATCTCCCCGGACATCGGCTCGGAGAAGTGCTGACCGATGCTCTTGAGCTCGCGCACCTCCTTGAGCACCCGACGAGCCTGATGGGCCATGGCATCGCCAGCCGGGGTAAACAGCACCTTGCGCGAGGTACGTTCGATCAAAATGACCCCGAGTTCATCCTCCAGCTTGCGCAGCTGGCCGCTCAGGGTGGGTTGACTGACAAAGCAGCGTTCAGCGGCTTTGCGAAAATGTTTTTCCTCATCCAGCGCCACCAGATATTCGAGATCGCGAAGATTCATACAGCAAGAGTCCTGCCTGGAAAATGGGCCATCAGCATGCACAATATCACCCGGCGGAACAAGTCATCGGCTCGCTCTGGCCCTCGGAAATAACACAGCCCGATCACCTCGCGGCAATCGGGCTGTTTGACTCGACAAGGGATTACACCCTGAAACGGCGCACCATATCCTGCAACTGGCTGGCCAGATGGTTCAACTCATTGCAAGCTTGAGCCATCTGGGTGGCACCGGCAGCCACCTCTTCGGAGGCGTGGCTGATATTGACCACGTTGCGGTTGAGCTCCTCACTCACCGCCCCCTGCTCTTCGGTGGCTGTCGCAATCTGGATGTTCATGTGGGAGATGCTGCTGACCGAGCCACTGATCTGGGAAATGGACTCGCCCGCTTCCCGAGCGGTAGCTACCGTGGTGTTCATCAGCTCCTGACTCTGTTGCATGGTACTGCCCGCCTGTTCGGCACGCTGCTGCAACTCGGCAATGATGGTATTGATCTGGGAGGTGGAGTCCTGGGTTCGTTTGGCCAGAGTACGCACCTCATCAGCCACCACCGCAAAACCCCGTCCCTGCTCACCGGCCCGGGCCGCTTCAATCGCCGCGTTCAATGCCAGCAGATTGGTCTGTTCGGCAATGCCGCGGATCACCTCCAGCACCATGCCGATATTGCGGCTATCATCGCCCAGTTGGCGGATCACCACTGCAGTGCTCTCGATGGCCCCCGCTACCCGCTCGATGCGCAAAATAGAGTCATTAACAGTCTTGGCCCCAATCTCTGCGGTTTCGCTGGCCGAGGTGGCGGCACTGGCGGCATCGCTAGTGTTGCGAGAAACCTCCTGAACCGTAGCCTGCATCTCGTTCATCGCGGTTGCCAGCTGATTAAGTTCATGCTGCTGGGCACTCATGTTGGCCGCTGACTGCCTTGCTACCGAGCTCATCTCTTCGGTGGCCGAACTCAGTTGCACCACTGAGCCCGAGACTTCACTGACCAGGGTACGCAAATTGGTCTGCATCTCGCCAAACCCTTTGGCAAGAGTCCCCAGTTCATCATTGTTGAACTGTTGCATATCGATGCGGGAGGTAAGATCACCGGAGGAGACACGGCGGGTCTGCTCCAGCAGGGCCATCACCGGATTGCGGATCTGGGCGGTCAACAGCCAGGCAATCACCACCACAAAAGCCAGCGTCACCAGGCTGACAATAATGCTCATGGTTCTGGCATTGCTATACATGGCCGCAATGTCTTTCACCATCTCATCGGCAATCTCGTTATTGATCTCCCGCAAACGATATGACTTGGCACCAACCTCTTCCAATGCGGCACGAGTCTCGTTTTTGCGCAGACTTCTGACTTTATCCAGATCGCCAGCAGCAAAGGCATTTAACAGCTGGTCATGTACCGAAAAATACTTGGCCCCCGCCGCAACCACCTGCTCATAAACCTGCTTCTCTTCACCAGTAGTGAAAGGTAAAGCACCATATTTTTGGGCTGCTTGCTCAAATTCCTGCTTGGCCTTATTGAAGGTCAGGGTGCGATCGCTTACCTCTTGCTCATCCTTGTTCAGGCCACCGATGACCTGGGCCAACTCTGAACGACGCGCATCCAGCACGGCAACATGCATCTGGCTCGCCAGACGAGTAGAAGGCAGTAAATTACCCGTGATGGTTTCGGTATCACCATAGAGCTTTGCCAGCTGGCTGATTGAAAACCAGGCCAAGCCCAGTACCAACAAGGCCAGGATGGCAAATCCGGCACTCAGTTTCTGGCCGATGGACATGTTTTTGAACATATAAGGGCTTCCTTGAAATGAGTCTTCACTCCCGCAACATCCACCGGGAATGGTCATATAGAGCATAGCCTGCACCCGGAAAACAAAAGGATTTCATACCGTTTCTGTGATTGTTTGCCTATCGGCCCTGGACACCTTTCCTGAAGCGGTCTCGTGTTCAAATAACAGCCATCATGTCATTAGAGCCAGCAGATGCGTGCTCAGAGCATCCGGCTCCCCCATAAAATCGGCAACCCGTACAGGCGTGACCCGCCCCTTGTGCATCAGCCCAAGGGTAGGATAACCCTGACCACCCAACCATTTCATCCAGCCCTGGCTATCTGCCAGATGTTGCAGCAAGGGGGCCTGCAGATAAGCTTGCTGGAATGCCTCCGCTGCAATCCCCTGCTCTGCCGCCAGCCTGGCAAGAAACGCCGGCTCACCAATCCAGCTCCCTTCCCTATAGTGGGATTGTTGGATCCGGTGCAACATGGCCAGCCCATCGCCCCCCAATGTCGTGACGGCCAAGACCGCGCGGATCGGCGGCTCGGAGTCCAGCAGAGCCCCTTCCCGCAGCAGCAGTTCGTTGAAGTAGCGCTCGCCAAAATGCTGACCGGTCAGCGCTTCGATCCGCTGATCATGGGGGCGCACATAATCACGCAATGCCTCGCCCATCGGCTGACGGCGACTACCCAGCCAGAGACCGCCCGCATGCAGCTCGATCTCGAGCCCGTCAATGGTGGCTGCCGCCTGCAACAGGGGGGCGGCACCGTAGCACCAGCCACAGAGCGGGTCATAGACATAATGGAGGATGGTTTGTGGTTCGCTCATCTTCATTCTCGCTTCAATCTCGGATAAAAAACCGGGCCCTGAGGCCCGGTAAAAAAACACAGGGAGAGCAGGCTCAGTGGCTTACCACTTCATCTCGCCGGTATTGACCTTGGCACCGATGGCCAGACCATCGTCAACCGGCAGTGCCGGATAGGCCTTCTTCAGGGCCTCAATCAGCTCGCCGGAATTTTTTGCCTTGGCCAGCTCCAGCTCGAAACGCTCTACATAGTCACGGGTAAAGGTCACAGCAGCAGTGCCTTTGGGCGCAGTGCCCAGGAAGTGGCCCGGTACTACACGTTCGGGTTTCAGGGCCAGCAGGTTGTCCAGCGCCTTGACCCAGTTGCTGCGGGCCGCTTTGGTCTGGCTGTCGGCCATCCAGACATGCACCCCGTGGTAAACCGGCACACCACCAAAAGCAGTCTTGATGGAAGGGGCCCAGAGGTAGGCATTCGGGGTGTTCATCTCTTTGATTTCAATCTTCTCGCCATCCAGCGTCAGGTGACTGGCCGTCATCACTTGCGGCACGGTCAGGCTCTTCGGTGCCCCCTTGCCGAGGATCGGGCTCCAGTAGTTCAGCTTGGCATCCTTGGTCTGGTTGATGTGGTCAACCACATGCTGGTCGGCCAGCACCTTGACATCCGGGAACGCAGCCATGACCGGCTCCAGACCGAAGTAGAAGTCGGGGTCACCGGCACTGATATAGACAGTGGTCAGCTTCTTGCCGCTCTTCTTGATCATGTCGACCAGCGCCTGACCATTTTGTACGTCGAACTGGGCATCGATCAGGATGGCCTCTTTGTCACCGGTCACCAGTGAGGAGGAGACCGGGAAGATCGCCTTCTCGCCAGGGTTATAGACGGTCACGCTCAGGGGGGCTGCCAGTGCGGCGCCACTCAGCAGGGTGGTCGCCAGAGTCAGGTTGCGGATCAGGGTGTTGTTCATCATCTATTCCTCATTAAGTATTCGGGGGTTCATTTGATGGACAGAGTGTATTGGATCACATAAGGTGCAAATACAGCATAAAAAGCACATCACTGTTGCACTTATCGAACATATAGAGAGCCATACATGGATCGACTGACCGCATTGCGGGTCTTCGTCAGCGTAGTCGAACAGGGGAGCCTGAGCGGCGCCGGAGAGAAACTGGATATGTCGCGCGCCATGGTGTCACGCTATCTGGCCGAGCTGGAGAGCTGGATGGGCGCTCGCCTGCTGCACCGCACCACCCGTCGTCTGAGCCTGACCGGGCCGGGAGAGGAAGCGCTGAACCGGGCCCGCGCCATGCTGGCCCTCGGCGAAGAAATGGAGCAGATCGCCGTGAAGGGAGATGACGCCCCCAAGGGACAACTGCGGATCACCAGCAGCTACTCCCTGTCAGAAGCGCTGCTGGTCGGGGCTGCCAACGACTATCTGGCGCAATACCCGGGGACGGCCATCGACATTCTGCTGCTCGACAGAACCGTCAATCTGGTAGAGGAGCGGATCGATCTGGCGGTGCGCATCACCAACGACCTCGACCCCAATCTGGTGGCGCGCCGTCTCGGCACCTGCCACTCGGTAGTCTGTGCCAGCCCGGCCTATCTGGCCCGTCATCCGATGCCACACAAGGTGCAGGATTTGGCGCTGCACAACTGCCTCACCTACACCTACTTCGGCAAGAGCCTGTGGGAGTTTAATGGACCGGACGGTCCCGAGTCAGTGCCGGTCAGCGGTAACCTGAGCGCCAATATCTCCAACCTGCTGCTGGAAGCAACGCTGGAAGGCGCAGGGATCAGCCTGCAGCCACGCTACTCGGCCCAACCCTATCTGGAGCGCGGAGAACTGGTGCCCCTGCTGACCGACTGGCAGCCCAAGCGCCTCGGGGTCTACGGGGTGTATGCTACCCGCAAACAGATGTCGCCACTGCTGCGCAGCTTCCTCGATTTTCTGCTAGCCCGCATGGCGGCGGATCCCATCTGGCAGGAGTAAGCACACCTCAAACCCGACCATGAAGAGAAGGGGCCGCTGCGTGCCCCTTCTTCATTCCGATCCCTTGATCAGGCTTCAAATCCGAATGGTTCTGAGTGAGGCGCTTCCTGCTGCGCACTCTCGTCCAGGAAAATATCCCGATAAGCCACATAGATGGAGTAGTTGAGCGCCGGGATCACCACCAGCAGACCCACCAGCAGCAGCGCCGCGCCAAACAGCAGCAACATGGCTGAGAGCAGCCCCCACCAGAAGAAGGGCCACATATTGCGCCAGCAGCCGAAGAAGCTCAGACGCACCGCCTGGATGATGCCGATATCGTGGTGGTAGATCAGCGCAGGAGCAAAGGTGACCCCCATCAGCACGGGAATGATGAGCAGCATTCCCACCAGCAACACCAGCAGCAGTTGTTGCAACTGGCTGGCAGAGACCACCATGCTCTCGGGATCCTGCGTCAACAGCGGGAGCAGCCCCCACACGGAGAGCAGACCGAGACAGACGAGGCCAACCAGGCTGAACAGCAGCAACACCAGCAGACCGCCGAGCATCAGCGGGGTCAACTTGTGGCGAAAACCGGCGAAGAGATCGGCAAACTGCAGCGGCTCCCCCCGATAACCCCGAGCGGCGACCGCCACCCAACCCGCGCCCCACACCATGTAGAGCAGCTGGGAGATAAGGCCCCCCGCCGGCAGTTGCTCCAGCAGCATGCCCACCATAAACCAGACCAGCACCATGGCTACGCTGATCCCCATCCCCTTGTTGAAGATATCGAACCCGCTGCGAACCCAGAGCCAGCCACGACCTGTCGTGTATCGGGCCGGTGTGGTGCGCAAAGGGGGTAATCCGTTCATATCGTCTCCTCGGAGTGTCGGTGGCATAAGTGCCGGAAGCCGATTCTAGAGCCAGGGCGGGGGCGACTCAATGGCGAAGCAACCCGAGCACGACATAAAACCTGACGCAACTATGCACAAAAGGGGCATCAGCCACGCCCCGCCACTGGCTGCCCCGACCATAACGAGGCACAATCTGCCCCCTTCCCCAGCCGCGCCTGTCGTGGCCAGCGTGCCGTGATCACCCTTTAGTGATCGACGAATGCCGGACAGGGGGTTGTCATCCCGCCATCCCGGGCGCTTTAACATCGAGTGGTATCGTCATGAGAGTTGTGTGTTGTCTGTTGTTGTTACTGGCCAGCCAGTCGGCCTTGGCCGAGGGTTTTATCAGTCGCCTGCTCAACCATCCGGTACCAGGTGGCGTTGCGGTGATCCCTCTTGGCGCGTCACCCACTGCCCCCACGGCCCGCTATCACGACAAGCCCGTGCTGGTAGTGCGCGAAGACAACCAGTGGATCGCCATCGTCGGCATCTCTCTGAAAAGCACGCCCGGCGCCCAGCAACTGACCACAGGTGATGGCCGTACTCTCGGCTTCACCGTGACCCCCAAGCACTACCGCGAGCAGCACATCAAGCTCAAGAACAGCCGTCAGGTCAATCCGCTCGCCGAGGATATGACCCGCATCAACCGAGAGCTGGCGGAGCAGACCCGGGCTTACCAGACCTTCAGCCCCAACCAGCCGAGCAACCTGATGTTCGACAAGCCGGTCAACGGCCCCCTCTCCAGCCCGTTTGGCCTGCGTCGTTTCTTCAATGGCGAGGAGCGCAATCCCCACTCCGGCCTCGACTTCGCCGTGGACGCCGGCACCCCGATCAAGTCCCCCGCCGCCGGCAAGGTGATCCTGATCGGCAACTACTTCTTCAATGGCAATACCGTCTTTGTCGACCACGGTCAGGGGCTCATCAGCATGTTCTGCCACATGTCGAAGATCGATGTGAAGCTCGGCCAGAGCCTGCCGCGTGGCGGCATCGTCGGGCGAGTCGGTTCGACCGGCCGCGCTACCGGCCCCCATATGCACTGGAACGTCAGCCTCAACGACACCCGGGTCGATCCCGCCATCTTTATCGGTGCCTTCAAGCCCTGAATCGGCAGAGCCCGTTAACAAAACATCCTCTAACAAAACAGGCAGCCCATGGCTGCCTGTCTGCTATCTGCACGTCGAACCTGATTACCTATCCGGCCAGCGCGTGGGCGCCGGACTCCCGACGCATCGCCCGCCACATCACCAACACCAGCAATGAGCTGCACGTTGGCAATGCCAGCCAGACCCCGGGCACGCCCCACAGGGTCGAGAATCCCCACAAGAAACCGCCGATCAGCACCAGCTTGCCACCAGTGAGCAGGGAGGCGATGCGAGCCCGATTGATGGCCTGGAAGTAGGTGGCCCCCACCAGCAGCAAGCCCTCCATCGGCAGCCCCCAGAAGTAGAGCCAGATCCCGAGGCTCGCCACCGGCAGCAGGGTGGCGTTGTCGCCGGCAAACAGATAGACCGCCGCCTCCGGCCACAGATAAAGCGGGAACATGGCGCACAGGGCGATCCCCAACGTCACTCCGAGTGCCAGGTTGCGGATCCGCAGCACCCGCCGCCAGTGACCGGCTCCTGCGTTGAAGCTGGCGATGGGCTGGATACCCATGGCGATCCCCTCGAACACCAGATAGAAGAAGGCCTCGGTGTAACTGATCACCCCGTAGGCCGCCACATGCAGCGAAGTGCCGACCGCCAGCAACGCCTTGTTGTGCAGCGCCAGCACTACCGAGAGATAGAGGTACATCAGAAAACTGGAGACCCCGAGGCGCACCGTCTCGCCCATCAGCCGCAGATCGGGGCGCAAGGTGTCCCAACTTATCCGCAGCTGGCTACGCGGTGTGAAGAAGTGCCACAGGCAAGCAAGGCCCGTCACTGCCTGGGAGAGCATGGTGGCCGTCGCCACCCCGGCCAGTCCGAACGGAAACACCACCATCAACAGATAGTCGAGCAGCACGTTGAGCAGCCCCCCGACTACCATGATGAGGGTGACAAATCCGGGGCGCCCATCGTTGCGCAGCAGCGAGCTGAACGCCATCGACAGCACCGCAAAGACGCCAAGCCAGGCGTAGGCCTGCAGGTAGGAGAGCCCGGCGGTGAAGATCTCCCCCTCCGCCCCCATCCAGGCCAGCATGGGCTCGCCATAGCGGATCCCGATAAAACTGAGCAGTGCCGAGGCCAGCAACACCATCACCAGCGCATTTCCGACGATATGGCGGGCTTTGGCCGGGTTGCCCTGCCCCAGATAGAAGGAGACCAGCGACGAGGCCCCCATGCCGATCAGCGCCCCCACCGCATAGAGCACGGCGCAGATGGGATAAGCCAGCATCAAACCGGCCATGCCATCCTGACCCAGCACATGGCCAACGAAGATGCCATCGATGGTGACATAGATGCCGGTGATCAGCATGGCCGCCACGGTCGGGGTTACGTAACGCCAGAAAAGGCGAGATAGCGGGGCTGTGCCCAGATCAACAGCTGACATATTCGACTCGGTGGAGAGAAAGCGGCCGGGATCATAGCGAAACGGCAGCACGACTTCCTGTTATTTGTGTTATGAATCATTAATATAGACTGCTTTACCCGCCTCCCTGCCCTGTTTTAGGCTAGGGCCACCTCTTCTGAACGGAAACGAGCCTCATGTTGCAACGCCTGCTCACCCTCTTGCTGCTCTCCCTTATCTTGTTGCCGCCAGCCGTGCGCGCCGACGATGCCATTGCCCAGGCCGAATCCCTGTTGCAGAGCGTGCCCAAGAGCGATACCCCGGAAAACCAGAAGCTGCGGGAGAGCTACCAGCAGGCGCTGCAATTTGCCAGAGAGGCCGAGCGTTACCGGGAGCAGAGCAAAGCCTATCAGCAGATCCTTATCGATTACCCCAAGGAGTCGGCACGGCTCAAGGAGAGCCTGCACAACTATCAGCCCGCCGCTCGCCCGCCGCTGGCGAGCCTCAAGGAGGAGGCGCTGCGCCAGGCCATAGGCCTGAGCAGCAACCGCCAGCTCAACCTGCGCAAGGAGCGGCAGGGGGTGATGGATAGCCTCAACCAGCTAGAGAGTACCGGGCAGGAGTATCACCTGCGGGTGGATGATCTGCGCAAACAGCTGCAACTGACCCGCAGCCAGCTGGAGCGACTGAGCTTCAGCAGCGAATCGGATCGCCAGCAGGAGGCACAGCTGCTGCTGACCAGAATGAAAGAGCAGAGCCTCTCCGACCGGATCCAGATGCTGGAGCTGGAGCAGCTCTCTGCCCAGCAGCGCAACGATCTCGGCAAGCTGAAACTGCAGGAGCTCAATCTGGCCATCGCCGACGAGGATGAGTGGCAAGCCAGCCTGCTGACCCAGCAGAACCAACTGCGGCGGGAGAAGACCGAGCAGGCGCTGGAGGAGAGCGAACGGCTGCGCAAACAGCTCACCACCGACATGCCGCTGCTGCTGGAGCAACAACAGCAGAATCAGGCGCTCTCCATCCAGCTCGGCACACTGGAAGATCAGATTGAGCGGGTGCAGGATGAGCAGCGCAGCGTCGACAAAAATCTGTTTGAGCTGAATGAGCTGGTCAACTCGGTGCGCGAACAGCTGGAGTGGCTGCAGATCAGTAATGCCTACGGCGAGAACCTGCGCAGCAAACTCTCCGATCTGCCTCCCCAGTTCCCCCTCGACAAGCTGGAGTCCGCCATCGTCAGCGCCCGCATGGCCAAGTACCAGTACGAGAGCGAGCAGGATGGGCTCAAGGATACCCGCCAGTTGCGCGACAAGCTGATGGCCGAAGAGGAGGTGACGCTCGATCGGCCACAGCAAGCGGTGCTCGACAACCTGCTCAAGGCCCGGCGCCAACTGCTGACCCGGCTCAACGACGCCTCAGACACCCTCATTCAGGAGCAGACTCGTCTCAAGCTTCTATACAGCCGCCAGAACAGCAAGATCGACGAGATCCGCGAAATAAGCGCCAGCCACCTGTTCTGGATGCCGGATGTGCGCCCCTTTACCCCACAGGTGATGCTCGGTATTCCTGCCGCGCTGACCCTGGCCTTCAACCCGGACAACTGGTTGCAACTGCCCTATGCCATCGCCGAGAACAGCCCGCTGAGCCTCACGCTAGCCGGTATTGGTCTGCTGGTGCTGGCCTGGAGCTGGTTCAAGCTGGCCCGTCACCTGAGCCTCTATTGCGACCATATTGCGCCGCGGATCGGCAAGGTGACCCAGGACAAATTCAGCCTCACCAGCCGCTTGCTGCTGCGCTCCCTGCTTGCCGCCCTCCCCTTGCCCGCCATGGTGCTGATGGTGCGCGGCCTGCTCGAAGGGGCCTGGCAATACCCGTTTGCGGTGGCGGTAGCACGCGGCCTTGGCGAGATCTGGTTTCTGCTGCTGGCACTGGTGATGGCCCGCCATCTGACGCTGGAGCGGGGGATTTTGATCCACCACTTCCGCTGGCCCCGGGAACAGGTGCAAAAGGTATGGGGGCAGTTTCGCACCCTGCTGCTGGTGCTGATCCCGAGTTTCTTTGTGCAGGGGATGGCCAACAGCTATCAGGAGCACGCCTTCTACGACTCCCTCGGCCGGATGGCCTTCATGATCGGTGCACTCTGGCTGCTGCTGTTCTTTGCCCGCCTCAACCGGGAGCGGCTGCCGCTCACCTGGGGCCAGACCGACATGACCAAGCCCCATCTGCTGCACCACTTCATCTGGAACAGCCTGATGCTGGCGCCGCTGCTGGCGGTGATCGGCGCCCTGTTTGGCTACTTCTATACCTCGCGCACCCTGCTGCGCCAGCTGGAGCTGAGCCTGCTGATGGGGCTGGGTTGCCTGCTGATCTACTATCTGGCCAGACGCTGGATGCTGATCCAGCGCCGCCGCCTTGCCTTCGAGCGTGCCAAGAGCAAGCGGGCCGAGATGCTGGCCCAGCGCGGCCGTGACGACAATCAGGAGGAGCTAAGTTCGGAGATCCCCGATGTGGTGGAAGAGACTGAGCTGGACCTCGACACCATCAGCGCCCAGTCGCTGGGGCTGGTGCGCACCCTGTTGATGCTCGGCTTCACCATGCTGGTGGTAGTGCAATGGTCGGATCTCAACTCGGCGTTCAGCTTCCTCAGCAATATCGAGGTATGGCAGGTGAGCAGCAAGATTGGTGGCATCGAGCAGCTCTCCGCCATCACCCTGCAGGATCTGATGCTGACCGCCTTCGTCTTCATCCTGACCGTGGTGACCGCCCGCAACCTGCCGGGGCTGATGGAGCTGACCCTGCTTCAGCACCTCAGCCTCTCTCCCGGAACCGGCTTTGCACTCACCACGATCAGCAAGTATCTGGTGATCCTCGTTGGCGCCCTCACCGGTTTCTCCATGCTCGGTATCGACTGGTCGAAGACCCAGTGGCTGGTGGCCGCCCTCTCGGTAGGGCTGGGTTTCGGCCTGCAGGAGATCTTCGCCAACTTTGTTTCCGGCCTCATCATCCTGTTCGAGAAACCAATCCGGCTCGGTGACACTGTGACCATTCGCGATCTCACCGGCACCGTAACCAAGATCAAAACCCGGGCGACCACCATAGTGGATTGGGATCGCAAGGAGATCATCGTGCCCAACAAGGCCTTTATCACCGAGCAGTTCATCAACTGGTCGCTCTCCGATGCGATAACCCGGGTCAAACTGCGGATCCGGATCGGTCTGACCCGTGATCCGAAACTGGTGCAACGTATTCTTGAGGAGGCGATCCATGCCTCTACTCTGGTACTGGAGACCCCCAGTCCGGAAGTATTCCTGATCGAATTCACCGACTCGGCGCTGATCTACGAGATCCGCCTCTACGTCAACAACATGGATCACCGGATGCCCATCACTCACGAGGTTCACTCGCTGGTGCTGGAGAAGATGCAGCAGCAGGGACTTACTCTGCCCCATCAACAGATCGACATTCACCTGAGCCGCGGCTGATCCGCGAGGTAAAAGGAGCAGAACATGCAGATTATTGCCCATCGTGGCGCCAGCGGTCTGGCCCCCGAAAACACTCTCAAGGCGATGGCCAAAGCGCTGGAGCTGGGAGCATCAGCCATCGAGATCGACGTGCAGGCGGCCGATGGCGAGTTGTGGGTCTTCCACGACCGGCGGCTGGAGCGCTGCACCAATGGCAAGGGGGTACTGACCGAGCAATCCCGCTCCTATCTGGAGCAGCTTGATGCCGGTGAAGGAGAGGTGATCCCGACCCTCTGGCAGGTGATGGAGATCATAGCCGGACGCTGCGAGTTGCACATCGAGCTCAAGGGGGCTCATACCGCCGATGCGGTGGCAGCCCTGACCCGACGGGCAGAGGCCGAGCTGGGCTTTACTCCCGGCCAGTGGGTGGTTTCGTCCTTCCATCACCCGGAGCTGGCCCGATTTGCCGCCTTGCGGCCCGATATCCGCCTCGGCGCCCTGACCGCCAATCTGCCACTCAACCTGGCGCTGTTTGCTGATGAGCTGGGGGCCTGGTCACTTAACTGCGACGTGGATTTTGTCGACCGGATACTGGTGGAAGATGCACATCAACGCGGATTAAGGGTTCTAGTTTATACCGTTGATTATCATGAAGATTATGAAAAACTAGCCAGCATGGGGGTCGATGGAATCTTCACCAATCGTCCAGATCGTTTCCTGTAGCCACCTGACAAGGATACACATATGGATAAGCTCTGATTTAGGCACTAACTTTAAATAGCTGATCGGGATACAAAGAGTTCAACTTCAGCCGATAAGAACAGGCACATAACAATAACCAGTTTCCACACACTCAGACTGACGCTCACAAGGATGTAACTATGAACTTATCGATTAAAAACAAGCTGGTCCTGGCTATCGGGGTCATCATTCTGGTGATCACCGGGATACAGGTCTGGTACAACACCTCGCAACTGCGCAGCGAAACCCAGCGGCTGGTCTGGAATATCATCGACGAAAGCTCCATGGCCAACGTCAAGGGGATCTCCCGCTGGGTTGACTCCCGTATCGCCATCGTCAGCACCACCAAGGAGGCTTTCACCAAAGAGGATGAACCCATCAGCCATCTGGCCCAATCCATGAATGCAGGTGGATTCGACCTGGTCTATGCCGGTACTGCCGATGGCAAGATGATCCAGAGCAAGCCCACCAACCTCCCTGCCGGTTATGACCCCCGTCAACGCCCCTGGTACAAGGATGCGATGGCAGCTGGCAAACTGGTCATTACTGCCCCTTATGCGGATATCTCTACCGGACAACTGATTGTCACCATTGCCGAGCCGTTCCAGCGCGGCAACACTCAGGGCGTCATCGCCGGTGACGTATCCATCAGCGCCCTTATCTCGGATATTCTGGCAGTCACTACCGAGGGCACCTACGCCATTCTGGTAGACAGTAATGGCACCATCATCGCCCACCCGGATGCCTCGTTGAGTCTCAAGTCTGCCACCGCACTGGCCCCTGAATTGACCGCTTCTTACATCAACCAGATCGCCCATGACGGCATGATCAACGAGCTGGTGATCAGTGGCAAGAAAGAGGTCTTTGACTTCAACGCAATCCCCAATACCAACTGGTATTACGGCATGATGGTGGATGAGGAGACCGCCTATCAGTCGGTGCGCAGCATGGTCACCTCCTCCCTCATCCAGGGGCTTATCACCATACTGATCGTGGCTGGCTTCTCCTATGTCGCCATCAATGGTTCACTGGCACCCCTGAAAACCCTGGGCGAAGCGATTGCCGATCTCTCACGCGGCAACGGTGATCTGACCCGCCGCATCAAGATCGAGCGGGAAGACGAGGTGGGCGCGGTTGCCAAGCACGTCAACACCTTCATCGACCGGATCCATGTGATGGTGCAGGATATCTCCAACTCCTCGACCCAGCTTAATCAGCAGGCCAAATCCTCCCACAGCATGGCGGAGAAGGCGAATCAGGGGCTGGCACGTCAGCAAAACGAAATCTCCCAGATCGCTACTGCAGTACACGAGATGTCGGCCACAGCCGTTGAAGTGGCAAGCAACGCCGAACAGACCGCCGAAGCAGCCCGCTCTTCTAGCAGCAGTTGCGAACATGGCAAGCAGGTGATCGCCCGCAACCAGCGCTCCATCACCGATCTGGCCACCCAGGTGGAACAGGCCTCCAACATCATTCAGGAACTGGAGAAAAACGCTCAGGAGATCAACACCATCCTCTCCACCATTCAGGGCATCGCCGAACAGACCAACCTGCTGGCACTCAACGCAGCTATCGAAGCAGCCCGTGCAGGCGAACAGGGCCGGGGTTTCGCTGTGGTGGCAGACGAAGTGCGGGTGCTGTCACAGCGTACCCATAGCTCCACCGTCGAGATCCGCAGCATGATCGAGACCCTGCAGCGCAATACCCAGGGGGCAGTCAGCACCATGCATGAAGGACAGCTGCTGGCCCAGAACAGCGTGGATGATGCCAACAACGCCACCCAGGCGCTGGAACAGATCACCTCCTCCATCAATCAGATCTCCGACATGGCGACCCAGATATCCAGCGCGGCGGAAGAGCAACGAGCGGTGACCGACGAGGTCAGCCGCAACATTCAGGCGGTGAAAGATGTCTCGGACGAACTGGCAGTGGATGCAGACAGCTCACGCCATCTCTCTGAACAACTTAAAAATATTTCGGGTGAACTGAGCAATCAGGTCGGCATGTTCCGCATTTGAGCATGAGCAAAAGGGGCCGTACAGGCCCCTTTTATTTTTCTAAATAGCGCTTAATTTTCAGTGAGTAATCTCACATTACCCGCCAAATACCCCGCCTTGAAATCCTTGTGATTCGTCTGGGATTATCAGATCACCGCCGTGGTCACCGCAGCATTTCGGATTAACTATTTCTATCCGAACAAGTAAATGCCAATAATTCTCATTAAAAAATTACAATAAAAAACTTAAAATTTTTTTCGCGAGTACCTAAAAAGAGAGGTGATTCGCATTTTATTGAAAGAAAACTACGTACAATCCAGAAGTTAAAGTACTCGTAGCTAGGTGTTCAACTGCTCAGTAACACCAAAAAATGACGATAATAACGACATTTTCATCCAGGGATTTGGGTGTTTTATAGAAAAATAACCAATAAAAAGGGAATAAAACCTAGCAGTTTGACTTGCATCAAGCCTGAATTTTTTTCATAGAGCAAAATCGTGCCCAGCAAATCTATCCCTAAGGAGGCAGATGTGGATATTATCAAGACCGATGTGGCCATCATCGGTGCTGGCGGTACCGGCTTACGCGCCGCTATCGCTATAGCCGAATCACAGCCAGACCTGGACATCGCCCTGATTTCCAAGGTTTACCCGATGCGCAGCCACACGGTTGCTGCCGAAGGCGGCGCCGCCGGTGTCGTCCGTGATGACGACTCCCTCGAAAACCACTTCAACGACACCGTCTCCGGTGGTGACTGGCTGTGCGAGCAGGACGTAGTGGAATACTTCGTCAACAACGCGACCAAAGAGATGATCCAGCTGGAACACTGGGGTTGCCCCTGGAGCCGCAAGCCGGATGGCAAAGCCAACGTGCGTCCGTTTGGTGGCATGAAGGTTCCCCGTACCTGGTTCGCCGCAGACAAGTCCGGTTTCCATATTCTGCACACCCTGTTCCAGACCTCCGTCAAATACCCGAGCATCAAGCGCTTCGACGAGCATTTCTGTCTTGATCTGATCGTGGACGACGGCCGCGTTCAGGGCGTACTGACCTTCGACATCCAGAACGGTATCACCCGCTTCATCCAGGCCAAATCCGTGATCGTGGCAACCGGCGGCGCTGGCCGTGTCTATCGCTACAACACCAACGGTGGCATCGTCACCGGCGACGGCATGGCACTGGCCTACCGTCACGGCGTACCGCTGCGTGATATGGAGTTCGTCCAATATCACCCGACCGGTCTGCCGGGCACCGGCATCCTGATGACCGAAGGTTGTCGTGGTGAGGGTGGCGTCCTGCTGAACAAGGATGGCTACCGCTACTTGCAAGACTACGGCTTGGGCCCGGAAACCCCGATCGGCCAGCCGAAGAGCAAATACATGGAGCTGGGTCCGCGCGACCGTGTTTCCCAGGCATTCTGGCAAGAGCAGCAGAAAGGCCGCGTCATTCAGGGCCCGATGGGCGATGTGGTTCACCTCGACCTGCGTCACCTTGGCGAGAAGTACCTGAAAGAGCGTCTGCCGTTCATCTGCGAACTGGCCAAAGCCTACGTCAACGTGGATCCGGCCAAAGAGCCTATCCCGGTACGTCCGACTGCCCACTACACCATGGGTGGTATCGAGACTGACAACAAGTGTGCCACCCGTCTGCCCGGCCTCTACGCCGCGGGCGAATGTGCCTCCGTCGGTCTGCACGGTGCCAACCGTCTGGGTTCCAACTCCCTGTCCGAGATCGTGGTATTCGGCAAGCTGGCCGGTGAGCAGGCTGGTGAATTTGCCAAGACTCAGAAGCATGGCAATACCGAAGCGCTGGCCGCCAAGGCCGAGGCGCTCATCAAGCAGCACCTCTCCCTGATGGACGTAGACGGTACTGAAAACCCGGCAGACATCCGCAACGAACTGGGCATGTCCATGGAAGCCGGTGTCGGTATCTACCGTACCGAAGAGCTGATGCAGGGCACCATCGACAAGATCAACGAGCTGAAAGCCCGTTACAAGAAGGTCAAGATCAACGACAAGTCCTCTGTCTTCAACACCGATCTGCTGTACGCCATCGAACTGGGTTACATGCTGGACGTGGCTGAAGCCATGGCGCACTCCGCCATCAATCGTAAAGAGTCCCGCGGTTCCCACCAGCGTCTGGATGGTTACGAAGAGCGCGATGACGTGAACTTCCTCAAGCACACGCTCTCGTTCTACAAAAATGGCGAAACGCCCTCCATCGATTACTCCGATGTGAAGATCACTAAGTCCCAGCCGGCAAAACGCGTGTACGGCTCCGAGGGTGAGAAACAAGACGAGGCTAAGAAGAATGGCTGAGATGATTGAAATTGAGATCCTGCGCTACCGTCCGGAACAGGATAACGAGCCCTGGATGCAAACCTTCCAGGTGCCATACCAGAGAGAGATGTCTCTGCTGGACGCCCTGCAGTACATCAAGGATCACCTGGACTCTACCCTGAGCTTCCGCTGGTCCTGCCGGATGGCGATCTGCGGCTCTTGCGGCATGATGGTCAACGGTGTGCCCAAGCTGGGTTGCAAGGCGTTCCTGCGCGACTACCTGCCGGGCAAGATGACCGTCGAGCCGCTCAACAACTTCCCGATCGAGCGCGATCTGGTGGTCGACATGTCCGACTTCATCGAGAAGCTGGAGAGCATCAAGCCGTACATCATCCCGAGCGAGCCGCGCAACCTGTGCGATGGCGAGTACATCCAGACTCCGGCCCAGATGGCGAAGTACAAGCAGTTCTCCCAGTGCATCAACTGTGGTCTCTGCTACGCGGCCTGCCCGCAGTACGGCATCAACAAGAAGTTCACCGGTCCGGCGGCACTGGCTCTGGCCTATCGCTACAACGTCGACAACCGTGATGCCGGTGCCAAAGAGCGTATGCGCATCATCAGCCAGGACGAAGGCGTCTGGGGCTGTACCTTCGTGGGCTACTGCTCCGAAGTGTGCCCGAAGGGCGTCGATCCGGCAGCGGCCATCCAGCTTGGCAAGGTAGAGAGTGCCAAGGACTACATGATCGCCATGTTCAAGCCAGATTGAGAGCAGGATTGAGACCATGAACAACACTGAAAGCAAACGTAAACCTTACGTCCGCGAAATGAAGAAAGACTGGTGGCTGAAGAACGCCTTCTACACCGGTTACATGATCCGCGAAGGCACCAGTATCTTCGTCTCCATCTACGCTGTTGTGCTGATGTGGGGTCTGATGCGTCTGGTACAGGGTCAGGAAGCGTTCAACGGCTGGCTGGAATCCCTGCAAAGCCCGATCGCCATCCTGTTCCATGTGATTGCGCTGGCAGCCTGCCTGTTCCACGCCAAGACCTGGTTCGCACTGGCGCCGAAAGCCATGCGTATCTTCCGTGGTGAAGACCTGGTGCCGGAGAAACCGATCGTCATCGCCCAGTATGTGGCGCTGGCTGTGGTATCCCTGCTTGTCCTGATCATCGTGGCCTGAGGAGAAAACAATGAGACGTTCTGACGAGCCAATTTACTGGGGTCTGTTTGGTGCGGGTGGCATGGTCGTTGCCATGCTGCTGCCGGTCATTGTCCTCATCACCGGTCTGCTGGTGCCCATGGGCATCATGGACGTGGAAACTATGAGCTATGACCGCGTGCACGCGTTTGCCAGCTCCTGGTGGGGTGCCTGCATCCTGCTGGTGATCATCGCCCTGCCCATCTGGCACGGCATGCACCGTATCTACCACGGTCTGCACGATCTGGGGATCCACACCACCAAGCTGCACCACTATGTGTTCTATGGCTTTGCCTTCCTGGTATCTGCCATTACCGTCGGCCTGCTGATGGTACTGGTACTCCAGTAATCACATCTGACTGATAGACCAAACCGGGCACTCTGCCCGGTTTTTTTATCCTCCTGAACAGCTGAAAAGGGCCAGCAAGATTGCTCAGGCTGGCCCTTTTCAGCTGCATTTCCTGATGAGCACCTACTCCATCGGCGGCAAGAAACGGCGCATCACCTCGTCGGCATGCCCTCCTTCCTGAAACGCCACCAGAGCCTGATTGAGGTTATTCACCAGCTCGTGAGCGCGGGGGGAGCCCTTGCTGACCAGCAGGTAAAACTGCTTTCGGCTGGGCAAGACGAGGTTGAGCAATCCACTCTCGCTCTGGTAAATCCCGAGACTGATGCCACTCACCAGTGGTTCAATTTCGCTTGGCAGAAAATCGCAGCGATCCCGCTCCAGCATATCGAGCGCCTGCTGTAACTGCCTCACCCTGCGTGGCTCCTGTGCCAAACCGTAGGGGGTGTAATTATAGCCAATCACCCCGCACACACGTGAGCGATTGACCATCTGTAAATCTGGTGCGTCGGGGAAGCGACGCTTGAGATAGAAAAAGCCGAGGCGGGTGTAATAGAGAGGAACGCTGTAGAAAGCAAACTCGGCCCGCTCCGGTTTGTAACTGGCATCCCAGGTCAACTCGCACAGACCATTCTGGCGATAGTCTGCCAGCTCCTGCTGGACCCGCGCCCAGGGAAGATAGCGGATCTGATATGACAATCCGCTCTTTTCCAATGCATCGAGCACGAGTGTGGTCGCCGAACCGGTCAGACGGCTGGTATCGGGCACCCCGTCCTTGCGCTCCCAGTAGGTAAAGGGAGCCCACTCGTTGCCCTCCCCCAAACAGATCCGTACCACAGGTCCTTGTGCCCATAGCACGGGGGAGAGGCTAGCCAGCACAAGCCCAGTCAACCATGTCACCGCTCGTTTCATCTCCCGCTCCCGAACTGTTTTCTCCTCTTGCAGCTTAGTCCAGAAGGGATAGCGCTCATTCGTCAATAACACTTTCATGCCATAACGCCAGCAAATTGGCCGGAATGGCACCATAACGAAGCTGCGGGGTCTGGTGCCAATCAGCCAGCTTGTGCAGGGCTTTCACCAGATCCTGTGCAAGCGTGCGGGTCACTCTCACCCCGACTTCCAGATAGAGACTCTTGATCTCGAAGATCCCCTGCTGGCGATGGGCCTTGGCATCCATTCTGCCCACCAGCTTGCCGCGATGGAGCAAGGGCAACACAAAGTAGCCATACTGGCGCTTGGGGGCCGGGGTATAGCACTCGATGCGATAGTCGAAGTTGAACAGTTCACTGGCCCGTTTGCGATCCCACACCAGCGGGTCGAACGGCGACAAGGCCGTAGTATGGGTTGCCTTGAGACGGCCCTCCTTGACCTGCACCAGCTCATCGGCCAGAGATGCGTGCACAAAGGCATCGTGCTGCCACCCCTCCACCCGAACCGGCAGCAGCTCACCTTCGTCCGCCAGCAGATGGAGCAGGACATCATATTTGCCGCGCCGCAGCCGATAGTAGTCCGCAACCCAGCCGGTTTTGACCAGCCCCAGCGCACGGCAACTGGCACGCACCATATCCCGCTGCGCCTCTGCAACACTCGGCAGATGCAGCTGGTCGCTCCATTCGGGAATGACCCGCTCGGCCAAGTCATAGACCCGCTGAAAATTGCGCCGCTCCCGCACCATCAACTGACCGGTGATAAACAACACCTCCAGATGGCGTTTCTCGGGCTTCCAGTCCCACCAGCCATTCCCCTTGCCTGTTGTGCGCTCAAAGTCGATCGCCCGCACTGGACCATGGTCACGAATGCGCTCGATAAGCTGGTCAATCTCCTGCTGATGGGTTGCAAGCCAGTTGGCCGAAAACTTCCAGCCCATGGCCGCGGGGTCGAGCATCCGGTGGCGCAACAGCCGGTAATCCTCGCGGGGTACAAAACAGGCCTCGTGAGCCCAATATTCGAAGATCTCGCCGTCGGCCAGCAACTGCTCCAGCCAGCTCGGTTCGTACTGGCCAAGCCGGCTAAAGAGCACCAGATAGGGGCTGCGGGCAACCACCGAGATGGTATCAATCTGCAGCAACGCCATTCGGCGAATGGTGGCCAGCAGATTGGCCGGGGTCGCCTTGCTGCGACGGGGGACGAGCAGCCCCTGCGCCGCCAGCTGCAGATGACGGGCATCTTGCAGTGACAAATGGGTAATCGACATCAACAACCGCTCCCTGGTATCTGACCATCGCACGCCCGACGGATAGCCAACAAAACCGGGGGAGGTACCACGCTGGCATGCCTCCCCTCCCTTGTGTGCCAGCGCCGCTATGAGTGGGCCGGGGGCAAGACCAGCTGATTGACCACCAGCATGATCTCTTGATAAGTGGCCTCTACCGTCTCGGGGGTCGGCTCCAGAATAAGGTCATCGGCATAGCCGTTGATGAGCGAGGTGATCTGGCGCGCCAGTCGCCGGGCATCGCCCGCCACAAACTCGCCGCTGTCGATCCCCTTTTGCAGGATCTGCTCCAGCACCTCGCGCCAGGCCAGAATGATTTTGCGGTAGCTCTCGGCAAACACAGGGTCGCGCAGTGACTCGTTCCAGGCATCGAGGTAGATGGCCCAGGAGGCATCCTGACTGGTCGGCAGGTTGTCCCGTACAAAGAGCGGCAACGCTTCGCGGGCCGGCAGCGGCAACAGCCACTCCCGCTGCTCGGCTATCTCCTGATAGGTGAAACGCTCCACGGCGCAGAGGCAGAGCTCCTTCCAATCCTTGAAGTAGTGGTAGACGTGGCTGCGCGCCAGACCGGTGCGCTCGGCAATATCACGGGTTGACGATGCCGCCATCCCCTTTTCTCGAAACAGGGCCAATACGGCCTCGATGATCATCTCTTTGCGCTGTTCTGCTGATGGGCGTGCCATCTGACCTCCTGCGATATCCATCGTTCTGCTTGACTTTGAGCACTCGCTCAAACTTAGCGTTTCCGACATCTTAGGAGATAACCCATGACAACACCAACCACTTCGGCAGCCAGTTGCGACGAGCAGGCCACGCCGTTGCCACACTCGGCCGGTCGTTCGCTGGGGGCGATTGCGCGGGCCAATCCCCTCAAGCTGGCGGGCACCTTCTCGCTGGTGGCCCTCGAAAACATCCTGCTGGTGGTCTATCCCCTGTTCGCCGGTTTTGCCATCGACGCCATCGTCAAGGGCCAGTGGTGGCAGGCTTCAAGCTACGCCCTGATCGTGCTGCTGTTCTGGCTCATCGGCGCCCTGCGCCGGGCGGTCGATACCCGCACCTTTACCCATATCTATGCGGCACTGGCGGTGCCGGTGATCCTGACCCAGCGCCAGCAGCAGGAGGGGCAATCCACCATAGTGGCGCGGGTCACCCTGGCGCGGGAGTTTGTCGACTTCTTCGAGAAACATATCCCGATCCTGGCCACCAGCCTGATCTCCATCGTCGGGGCGGCCGTGATGCTGATGGTGATCGAGTTCTGGGTCGGCATCGCCTGCATGGGGGTATTGCTGCTGTTCGGCCTGCTGCTGCCCGGCTTTTCGCGCAAGAACCAGCTGCTGCACGAGCGGCTCAACGATCGACTGGAACACGAGGTCAAACTGGTCACCCATGCCCAATCAACCAGCCTCGCCCGCCACTACCGCGCGCTGGCCTGGCTCCGAATCCGGATTTCGGATCGGGAGGCACTCGCTTTTCTGGCGGTCGGCATCAGCGCCTCCCTGCTGTTCCTGCTGGCCATCACCATGCTGATGGCCCAACCCCAGGTCTCGGCAGGCCATGTCTATGCTGTGATGACCTACCTCTGGAACTTTGTCACCAGCCTGGATGAGGGGCCCGGTCTTGCCGATCAGCTGGCCCGGCTGCGAGACATAGGCCGCCGGGTCAATACCGCCCAACCCGATGAAATGATTTGATATTTTGTATCTGTAACCGGAGTAGAAGATGAATCCGACCACCCTTTGCCAACGAGCGTTGACCATGTGCATCAGCTGTTTTTTCCTCGCCGCCTGCGGCCCCAAGATGAGCGACTTTGAGCCCAACACCAGCTACTGGTTCAAGGAGAAACCGGCAGAGGAGAGTGCCCCGCTGGCGCAAGACCTGAAGGTGGATATCGCCATCATAGGCGGCGGCTACAGCGGCCTCTCCAGCGCCTGGCATCTGGCCAAAGCCAATCCGTCGCTCAAGATCGCCATCTTCGAGGCCAAGCAGGTGGGCAGCGGCGCCTCGGGCCGCAACGGCGGCATGGTGTTGCCGGGCTCCGAGGTGATGGATCTCGACGAAGAGGGGGAAGCGAGCAAGCGCCATTACGACCTCACCGTCGCCAGCATGCGCAAGCTGCAGGCGCTGGTGGCCTCAACCGGCGTCGAGACCGACCTCAAGCTCGATGGCTATGTGGAGGCGATCCTCGATGAGGAGGATATCGCCGAGTACCGCGACTATGTAAAAACCGCCAATCGCCTCGGCATCCCGCTCCAGTACTGGAACGCCGATACCACCGAAGAGAAACTGGGCACCGACCGCTACGTGGGGGCGGTCTACGACCCCAATGGTGGTCAGGTTCACGCCATGAAACTGGTCAATGCCCTGCGCAAGGCGGTGGAGCAGGCGGGCGTCACCATCTATGAGCAGAGCCCGGTGCTGGGGATCAAGGAGGGCAAGCAGATCGAGCTCAATGTAGCCGACAAGTACAAGGTGACCGCCGACAGCATAGTGCTGGCGACCAACGGCTATACCTCAAAACTTGGCTACTTCAGCGGGCGAGTATTTCCGGTGCACGCCCAGAGCGCCGTCACCGAGCCGCTTACCAAAAAACAGCTGGCCGCCATCCAGTGGCAGAGTCGGGTGCCCTACTACGACACCCGCAACATCCTGTTCCATCTGGTATTGACCCCGGATAACCGCATCGTCATCGGTGGCGGCAATGCCGAGTACGTCTTCAACGACGGCCTCAACTACAAGGGCGATCTTAACCGGGTCAGCGAAATGATGATGACCGAGCTGGTGACCCTCTATCCGGCCCTCAAGGGGATCAAGTATGAGCAGGTATGGGACGGGGTGCTCGGCATGACCGGCGACAGCACCGAAGCGGTGGGGGTAATGGGGGATCACAAGAACATCTACTACGCTCTCGGCTACAACGGCCACGGCATCAACCTCTCCTTCCTGTTTGGCGACATCGTGGCCAGCCTCTATCAGGGCAAGGAGCATCCCTGGTTCAACCACGCGGAGCAGACGCTGCCGATGTGGCTGCCGCCAGAGCCGTTCAAGTCAATCGGCGTCAAATCTGCCCTGATGTACTACCAGTGGCAGGACAAGGGCTACAAGGAGTAGCGCCGGGCAAGAATCCGACGAGTAACAGACGAAGGCACGCCTCAGGGCGTGCCTTTTTGCAATACCGCCACATCGGCGTGGGGGAAACTGAGTTCGGCCTGCCAGCGAGCGGCCAACACCTGAAACGATGCCTCGGCAAAGAAGACGATGTGGGTCGGGTCGTGGCGATAGCGCCAGTTTTTAAACCGCTCGTCACTGAGCACCCGCTGGGTCTGCAGCACCAGCAGGCCACCGGGCTTGAGGCAATCCCACAACTGCGCCAGCACCGTGCGCGGCTCGGCGATATGCTCGATCACCTCGGTACTGGTGATGAAGTCATACTGACGCGTCAGCAACTCGGGAAAATCGGCGTAGAACTTGTCATACCCCGCCATCTGGTAACCCGCCTCACGCCCCATCGCCACCAGCGCTGGGCCAGGACCGCAGCCAAAATCGAGGCCGCAGGCAGGGGTTGGCACCCGACTCAGTACCTCGCCAAATGCCCGCATCAGAAAGGTGCGATAACGGGGATCATCCACCCGATTGTCGTGACCGTCATAGACCGCCTTCTCCGCCGCCTCATCCAGATGATCCGCCTCATCCAGCCAGACCAGCTCGCACGCCAGGCAGCGATGATAGCGCTTGCCCGCCACCGGCAGGGGATAACTGCGATGGCTGGCACACAGGGGGCAGCTGACGGTGGATGACATGGCGGTTCCTCTTGGGGGCTTCCTGTTGGATAACAGCGGCGCAGATTGCCTGCCCGCTGCCTCGCTGACAACTTTTTTTGCTCCTTAAGGGTTTCTTAAGTTTGCCCTTTTACTCTCAAACCATCGCAAGAGAAGGAGTCACCCATGACCATCGAGATCCAGGCCCCCTACCGATTGCTGCTAGCCAAGTCCCCGCAGCAGGTCATGGCGCTGCAAACCTATATCCAGGCAGCCTATACCCTCGAGTTCAACGCCCGCATCCCCCATTTCCTCCCCTGTCTGCTGGGGCTCTATCGGGCGGACGGGACGCTGGTCGGTGCCTGTGGTCTCAATCATGCCAGTGAGGGGCCTCTCTATCTGGAACAGTATCTGGAGCAACCCATCGAGGCCGCCATCAATACCCGCCTCGGAGTCTATCCGGCACGCAACCGCATTATCGAAGTGGGCAATCTGGCCTGCAGCGAACCGGGCAATGCCCGCCTGATGTTCGCGGCCCTGTGTCGTCTGCTATGTGAAAACGCCCTCGACTACGTGGTCTTTACCGGCACAGCCAAGCTGCGCAACAGCTTTGCCCGCCTGCAACTCAATCCGGTGGAGCTGGCCCCCGCACAGGCCCATCAGGTGGGAGCCGACGCCGATGCCTGGGGTGAGTACTACCGCTGCCAACCCAAGGTGATGGTGGGTGACATCAATCAGGGGCGCGAGGTGCTCGCCCAGCGCAGCCTGCTGCTCAATCTGCTGGCCCCCATGCCGACCCTGTTTGACGAGACCAGCAAGAGCAGTGATAACCAGACCCATCAAAAAAGGTGCGCCCAATGAGCCTGTTCGACGCCATCGCCAAACATGCCCACGAGGATCCGCAATCCCCTGCGCTGCTGAGCAGCCAGCAGCGTCTCGATTACCAGACCCTGTGGCAACAGATCCAGCGTCTGGCCAGCCAGCTGCAACAGCTCGACATCAGCCGTCTGGCGCTGCAACTGGACAACGGCCTGCCCTGGGCGCTGCTGGATCTCGCTTGCACCCGTGCCGGTATCGTGGTCATTCCGGTGCCCCACTTCTTCAGTCAGGCCCAGCAGGCCTGGTTGCTGGAGAGCAGCGGCGCCGATGCGCTGGTGGGGCCATATCATCAGGGGTGGCATGCCGCCGAGCCGCTCTCGCTGATCACCGGCGAGCTGCCGCTCTGGCGCTATATCCCGGCCAATCGACCGGCGCTTCCCAAGGGCACTGCCAAGATCACCTACACCTCCGGCACCACGGGCCAGCCCAAGGGCGTCTGCCTGTTACTGACCCAGATGATGGCGGTAAGCCATGCGCTGGCCGAGCGGGTCGCGCCAGCCAAGGTGGAAAAACACCTCACCCTGCTGCCGCTGGCGACCCTGCTTGAGAACATCACCGGCCTCTATGTACCGCTGCTGACCGGCGCCTGCAGCCGCATTCCGTCCCTCGGGGAGCTCGGTTTCACCGGTTCCAGTTCGCTCAATCCAGCCATGCTGGGGGAGGCCCTGCTGCGCTGGTCGACCCACAGTCTGGTGCTGGTGCCCGAACTGCTGCGCCTGCTACTGGCGCTCTGCATCAGCACCCCAACGCTGGCCCAACAGCTCAAGAGCCTGCGCTTTATTGCCGTCGGTGGCGGCAAGGTGGCCCCCGACCTGATCAAACATGCCCGCCAGCTCGGCCTGCCGGTGTATGAGGGATATGGCCTCTCGGAGTGTGGCTCCGTGGTGGCGCTCAACAGCCCGGATGCTGACAAGCCCGGCAGCGTCGGCCGCCCCCTGCCCCACTGTCAGGTCACCATCGCCAGCGACGGCGAAATTATGGTGAGCGGCAGTGCCATGCTGGGCTATCTCGGCAGCAACGAACCGACTCCCGAACAGATCGCCACTGGCGAACCTTCTGCCATGCAGATCGCCACAGGCGATCTGGGTCATCTCGATGATGAGGGCTACCTCCATATCACCGGGCGCAAGAAGAATGTCCAGATCACCGCCTTTGGCCGCAACTTCTCCCCCGAGTGGGTGGAAGCCGAGGCCCAGCTCTGCCCCGCCATCGCCCGCATCGTGGTGTTTGGCGATGGCCAGCCTGCCAACGTGGCGCTGATCCAGCCCCTGCCGGGCAAAGAGGCGGATCTGCCCCACCAGATCGCCGGTCTGAACCAGCGGCTGCCCGATTATGCCCGGCTGCACCACTGGTTGCCGGTGGCGCTGGATCAACATCCCGGGCTGCTGACCGCCAACGGGCGCCCCCGTCGCAACGAGATTTACCAACACTTTTCCCGGCAAATCAGCCAATGCCTTACAGGAGAATCGTCATGAGCTTCTACCAGACTCTGCAACAAGCCACTGCCAGTGAGCGTGAGCATCTGTTCAACGCCCCCATTATCGAAGCCTGTCGCCGTGGCGATATCAGCCGTGACACCTATCTCGCCTTTCTGGCGCAGGCCTACTACCACGTGCGCCACACAGTTCCGCTCCTGATGGCCACCGGCGGCAAGCTGGGTCAGGAGTACGAGTGGGTGCGCGGCGCCATTGCCGAATACATCGACGAGGAGTATGGCCATCAGGAGTGGATCTTAAGCGATATCCGCGCCTGTGGCGGTGATGCCGAGGCGGTGCGCCACGGCCAGCCCGGGCTGTCCATCGAGCTGATGGTCGCCTTCCTCTACGACCAGATCCAGCGCGGCAACCCCATGGGCTTCTTCGGCATGGTACAGGTGCTGGAAGGCACCAGCGTGGCCATCGCCCTCACCGTCGCCGACCAGCTGAAAAAGGGCCTCGGCCTGCCACCCCAGGCGATGAGCTACCTGAGCTCCCACGGCGCCCTGGATCAGGAGCACCTCAAGTTCTTTGAATCCCTGATGGATCGGGTCGAGAGCCCGGCGGATCAAGCCGCCATCATTCACGGGGCCAAGGTGGTTTATCGTCTCTATGGCGAGATGCTCTACAACCTCACAGCCACTGTATAAGTTGGCAGCAGACAGCAAAAAGGGAACCCACACCATGAACCTTGAAGGGAAACTCGTGCTGCTCACCGGCGCCAGCGGTGGCATAGGTGAAGAGCTCGCGCAGGAGTTGGCGGCCCAGGGGGCCCACCTGCTGCTGCATGGTCGCCGTGCTCCTGTGCTGGAACGGCTGTGCAAGTCACTGCCGCATCCCGAGCGCCATCAGGTGGTGCTCGCCGACCTCGGCTCTGCACAGGAGCGAGCCAAGCTGCTGCAACACCCGGCGCTGGAGAATGGACTCGACATCCTGATCAACAACGCTGGCTGCAACCAGTTTGCCTGGCTGGAAGATCAGAGCTTCGAGCAGGTGGAGCGCCAGCTGCTGCTCAATATCGAGGCGCCAATCCAGCTCACCCGCGCCCTGCTGCCCAGATTGCGCAAGCCGGGGATCATCATGAACATGGGGTCGAGCCTGGGCAGCATTGGCTACCCCGGTTACAGCGTCTACTGCGCCAGCAAATTTGCCCTGCGCGGCTTTAGCGAAGCGCTGGGACGGGAGCTGGAGGGGAGCGGCATCAAGGTGCTGCATTTTGCCCCACGCGCCACCCGCACCAAACTCAACTCCGAGGCCGCCTACGAGATGAATGCGGCGCTCGGCACCCAGACCGACAGCCCGCAGGAGGTGGCCGAAGAGGCGGTCATCGCCCTGTGCAACGAAACCCGCCGCAGCTGGCTCGGCTGGCCGGAAAAACTGTTCGTGCGGCTCAATGCCCTGCTGCCCGGCATTGTCGACAAGGCGCTGGCCAGACAGCTGCCGATCATCAAACGTTATGCCCGTCATCTTCAGCCAGGGACGGCTGATGCTGGCGCCAACAGCGCGCCACAACCAGACTTGTCCCGCCCGATCCCGACCAAGAAGGAGCATTAATATGAACTTTTTCCGTCAATCAGTGACCTCTTGTGCCATCGCCATCCTGCTGGGATCCTCCTCGGTCATGGCCGCGGGTGATGCCCTCGTCCCCATCCAGCAACAGTGGGCCGTCTGCCAGTATCAACAGACCGGCAAGGCGAAAGAGAGCTGCCTCGAAACCCTGAGCACCCAGGCCGAAGCGGCCAGCGCCAAGGAGCCTTTTCGCGCCGATCTGCTGATCTGGTCGGCCATCGTCAAGAGCACCTGGGCGGGGGCCAAAGGGGGGCTGGGGGCACTGGGTCTGGTGAAAGAGGCCAAAGCCAAGCTGGAGCTGGCACTCAAACAGGATCCCAAGGCGCTGGACGGCTCCGCCTATACCAGCCTGGGCTCCCTCTACTATCAGGTGCCCGGCTGGCCGGTCGGTTTTGGCGATGACGAAAAGGCAGAGCAGCTGCTCAAGCAGGCGCTGGCCATCAATCCGGATGGCATCGACCCCAACTTCTTCTATGGCGACTTCCTGCTGGATCAGGGTCGCAAAGCCGAGGCCAAAACCTATCTCGACAAGGCGCTGGTCGCCCCAGCCCGCCCGGGTCGCGAAGTGGCCGACGAAGGGCGCAGAATGGAGATCCGCGATCGGCTGGCCAAGCTATAAAACCCTGATGGATCAAAGAACTATTTAAACTCTGCCCACCAGCTTGCATACTGGTGGGCAGGGTTGTTTATGCCACGGCACGCCCTGGCGCTGAGCCAGATCGCCACACCCAACAAACCAAGGGAGAAAAGAATGCGGATCCTGCTGGTGGAAGATGATGTGATGCTGGGGGATGGTATGCAGGATGCACTGCGCCATAGCGGCTACACGGTGGACTGGCTGCAACAGGGGTTGCCCGCTCTGGCAGCCCTCAAGAGCGACGAGTTCGCCGCCCTGATCCTCGATCTCAACCTGCCCGACATCGACGGCCTCAGCCTGCTGCGCAAGTTGCGGCGTGAAGGACACCAGCTGCCGGTGCTGATCCTCACCGCCCGCGATGCGCTGGACGATCGGGTGGTTGGCCTCGATGCTGGCTCCGACGACTACATGGTCAAGCCCTTCGCCCTGCAGGAGCTCAACGCACGCCTGCGCGCCCTGGTTCGCCGCAGCAAGGGGCAGGCTCAGGCGGTACTGGAGTATGGCGACATCCTTATCTATCCCGAATCCCAGCAGGTCACCTATCAGGGGGAGGCGGTCAAACTCACCCCCCACGAATACAAGTTGCTGCAGGAGCTGATCAGCCAGAGCGGCCGGGTGCTGAGCAAGGATCAGCTGCAACAGAGCCTCTACGGCTGGGATGAAGGGGCCGAGAGCAACGCGGTAGAGGTGCATATCCACCATCTGCGCAAGAAGTTCTACAGCGACCTCATCCGCAATATTCGCGGGGTCGGCTACATCATTCCCCAGCTCGAACAGCCAAGCCGGACACCCGCACGATGAAACGCCCGCGCTCCATTCGCCGCTTTCTGCTCACCGGTATCCTGACACTGGTAAGCCTGAGTCTCACCATCAGCGCCTTTATCGGCTACATGGAGGCGAGCCACGAAATGGAGGAGCTGTTTGATGCCCGCCTAGCCCAGTCGGCGCGCATCACCAACCAGCTGCTGGCCCGCTACATGGCCCAGCAGGGGCAACTGCCCGCCAACGGCACCGTCTATCAGGAGTGGGAGGCGCAAAATCCCGATGAGTGGCAAAAAGACCCCAGCCTCAACCTGACCGGCGAGGATCGGGAGATCACCCCCTACGGCCACGAGTTCGAACGCAATCTCTACTTCCAGCTGCTCGATGAAAAGGGCGGCCTGCTACTGCGCGCCCCCAGCGCCCCGGAGCAGCCGCTGGTCACCCTGGCCATCGGCTTTGACACGGTCGAAAAAGATAACCACCAGTGGCGCACCTTCACTCTCTACAACCAGCAGGAGCAGACCTGGCTGGTTGTAGCCGAGCGGGACGACGAGCGCAGCGAACTGGCCAGCAAGATGGCAACCCTCACCATGCTGCCGCTGCTGATCACTCTCCCCTTCCTGCTGGCCCTGCTCTGGTGGCTCATCACCCGCGGGCTGGCCCCCCTGCGCCAGCTGGCCCAGGCCATCAGCGAACGTCACCCCGCCAACCTGAGCCCGCTCAGCCTCAAGATAAGCGCGCAGGAGCTGACCCCCCTCACCAACGAGATCAACCGGCTGATGCAGGCGCTGGCGGAGACCATAGAGCGGGAGAAGCAGTTCACCAACGAGGCGGCCCACGAGCTGCGCACCCCGCTGGCGGTACTGCGGATCCACAGTGAAAATGCCCTGGCTGCCGAAGATGAAGTGAGCCGCCAGCAATCCCTGCACAAGATGCTGCAGGCCCTCGATCGCAGCGATCGGCTGATCCGGCAACTACTGACCCAGGCCCGCATCGACAACCAGCAGGGGCTGGTATTGACCGAACTGGAGGTGGGTCACCTGCTGCAAGGCACCCTCGCGACCCTGGCACCCATCGCGCTCAAGAAGGATCAGCAGCTGTCGCTGGAGTGTGAATTGCCGCAGCTGGTGATGGGGCAGGCCACCCTGCTCGACCTGCTGTTCAGTAATCTCATCGACAATGCACTGCGCTACACCCAGCCAGAGGGCGAGATCAGGGTGCGGGTACTGCGAGAGGGCAACCGGGTGAGGGTGGATGTGAGCGACAACGGCCCCGGCATTCCCGCCAGTGCCTTGCCCCGGCTGTATGAACGCTTCTTTCGGGTCAATCCCCAGCAGGGGGATGGCGTGGGGCTCGGCATGGCCATCGTCTCACGCATCGCCCAACTGCACGGCGCCGACCTCGATGTCCACAACCGGCCGGAAGGGGGGCTGGAGGTGAGCGTGTTACTCCCGCTCCCGCCGGCAAGATAAGCGATAAGTAAAGAGCCCGCGATGCGGGCTCTTTACTTTCAATGACAATCTGGCTGCACGGTAAAGGTTCGACTGGCATCCACCGGGCCCAGCTCCGCCAGCAGACGTCGGCCCAGCAGCACCGGATAGATCATCTTGCTGCGATCCCGCAGGGTAAACCACTCCTCATACACCTTGTCCCCCAGACAGATGGACATGGTCACCGTTGGCCGCTGCTCCATGCCGCCCGCCCCGCGCACCGTCACGCTGCGCTCGACCCGCCGCTCGAACTGCTGTTTGACCAGCTTGCCGCTGTCGGCATCAGTTACCACCAGCATGAAGCGCACCCAGGGCTTGCCATCCCGTTTGAATCTGGTGATGGAGCGTGCATCGAGGGAAGAGGTGAGCGCCCCGGTGTCGAGTTTCATCTTCACCGCCACGCCGGTAGGCAAAATAAGCCCCTTCTCGATCCAGCCATAGCTGGCCGGGGTCTCAGCCAGCGCACTGCCACACAGTGCCAGCATCAGGGTGATCCCCACCATCATCTTGCCCATTTTACTGCCCTGCCTTGTCAATCCTGCGCCCAGATCTACCACAGTCCCATTGTGGGTCAATCCGATTTATTTCAGCTACTTGGATAATATCTGGCGGGTCAGGAGAGAGAGGACAAAGAGTGGCCGAACGGCGGCCCAAGCGGGCGGGAATATCGTAGGAGAGCAAGGCACCGAACGGTGCTGGATGAAACTGGTGGTTAACCTCAGGTTGTGACGCCAAAGGCTACCACAAGGATTTACAAGTTATCAGTCTTGTTCTGAAGGGATTTTTGCCTACACTGTTGTAAACCGGAGGGCCTGAAAACCACCGGTTTTTTTGCGCCTGCCGAAAATTTGCCACTGCAAAAGTGACTTTCAACAAGGCTCAATAAGGAATTTGTAATGCGTATCGAAGAAGACTTGAAGCTCGGTTTCAAGGATGTCCTGTTCCGCCCCAAGCGCTCTACTCTCAAGAGCCGTTCCCAAGTAAGCCTGACCCGTCAGTTCACCTTCAAACATACTCAGACCCAATGGCAAGGCGTACCCGTCATCGCCGCCAACATGGATACCGTCGGCAGCTTCGCCATGGCGCGCACGCTGGCCGGTTTCGAGATGATGACCGCGGTACACAAGCACTACAGCCTTGAGCAGTGGCAAGCTTTCGTCAACGAGACCGACCCGGCGCTGCTGGGCCATGTGATGGTCTCCACCGGCACCTCGGCTGAAGATTTCGCCAAGACCCGCCAGATCCTCGCCATGTCCGAAGCGCTGCGCTTCATCTGTGTCGATGTGGCCAACGGCTACTCCGAACACTTCGTCGAGTTCGTACGCAAGATTCGTGAAGCCTGCCCCAACCACGTCATTCTGGCGGGCAACGTAGTGACCGGCGAGATGGTCGAAGAGCTGATCCTCTCCGGCGCCGACATCGTCAAGGTCGGTATCGGCCCGGGCTCGGTCTGTACCACTCGCGTCAAGACAGGCGTCGGCTACCCGCAGCTCTCCGCCATCATCGAGTGTGCCGACGCGGCCCACGGCCTCGGCGGCCAGATCGTCGGTGACGGCGGCTGCACCTGCCCGGGCGACGTCGCCAAAGCCTTCGGCGGCGGCGCCGACTTCGTGATGCTGGGTGGCATGCTGGCAGCCCACGAAGAGTGCGGTGGCGAGATCGTCGATGTAGACGGCGAACCCTTCATGAAGTTCTACGGCATGAGCTCCTCCAGCGCCATGGACAAGCACGCCGGTGGCGTCGCCGAGTACCGAGCCTCCGAGGGTAAAACCGTGCTGCTGCCCTACCGCGGCCCGGTCGAGAACGCCGTGCGCGACATTCTGGGCGGCGTGCGCTCCACCTGTACCTACGTCGGAGCCAGCCAACTGAAAGAGTTGACCAAGCGCACCACCTTCATCCGGGTTCGCGAGCAAGAGAACAACGTCTACGGCAAGGAGTAAGCTGCCGCAGCGACCGTCACGCGCTGACGGTTAGAAGCCAGTCAACCGGTGTGCTACCCTGCGCACCGGTTTTTTTGCATCTGGGATCCCGAGCCATGACCACTCACCTGCCCCCGTTTGACTGGGATATCTTCTGTTGCGTCGTCGATAACTTCGGCGACATCGGTGTCACCTGGCGACTCGCCCGCCAGCTAAAACGGGAGGGGAATATTGCGGCACATGGCGATGAGGTTCAGGTGCGACTCTGGGTGGACGATCTGGCAAGTTTCGCCCGCATCTGCCCCGGGCTCGACCCGGCGCAGGATGGCCAGTGGGTCGAAGGCATCTATATCCAGCACTGGCATGAGACCCTGCCGAGCGACATGGCACCGGCCAAGGTGGTGATCGAGGCCTTTGCCTGCGAGTTGCCCGCCCCCTTCATTGAACGAATGGCCGAACTGATGGCGAGCCAACCCAAGCCCCCCTGCTGGATCAATCTGGAGTACCTCTCGGCGGAGAGCTGGGTCGAGGATTGCCACGGCCTCGCCTCGCCCCAGCGGGTTGGCAATAAAAGCCTCAACAAATACTTCTTCTTCCCGGGCTTTACCGCTAAAACCGGCGGCCTTTTGTGCGAACGCGACCTCATCACCGAACGGGAACAGTGGCAGCAAGATGATGCGGGACTTACCGCCTACTGGGCCAGCCTTGGTTTGCCGCCAAAACAAGAGCACGAGCTGCGGGTCAGCCTCTTTACCTACGAGAGCGATGCACTGCAAAGCCTGGTCGAGAGCTGGTGCCATAGCGCCACGCCCGTCACCCTACTGCTGCCGCTGGGGCGCTCTCTCAACGATGTGCTCACCGGTGCCGGTCTGACTGATGCCATCCCTGCAGCCAAAGCGGGGGATCTGCTCCACTCGGGCAACCTCACCATCAAGCTGCTGCCGATGACCGATCAGGCCGGTTACGATCGACTGCTCTGGAGCTGCGATCTCAATCTGGTGCGTGGGGAGGACTCCTTCGTTCGGGCCCAGTGGGCCGCTCGTCCTTTCCTCTGGCATATCTACCAACAGGAGGAGGAAGCCCATCTGGTCAAGCTGGAGCAGTTCCTTGACCACTACTTATCCGATCTGCCCGCCGAGTGCGCTCAATGGCTGCACCGCTTTAATCTGGCCCTCAACTGTGGCGAAGATTGCGGCGAACTTTGGGCCCAATGGCCCCGATATAGCGCCATTTGGCAGCAACATGGGCGAAGCTGGTCAAAGAAGTTGCTCCGGGATGGGGATCTCGTCACACGGTTGGTGAAATTTTTAGAAAGCCGTATATAATCTGGCAGTTTTTATCCGTCCGTTTCACGAACAGGAATTTTTTACATGAAAACCGCACAGGAAATCCGCGCTGGTAACGTAGTCATGATCGGCACCGAGCCGATGGTGGTTCAGAAGGCTGAATTCAACAAATCCGGCCGTAACTCCGCCGTGGTCAAAATGAAGCTGAAGGGCCTGCTGAACGGCAGCGCTACCGAGACCGTCTTCAAGGCCGACGACAAGCTGGACGTAGTTCAGCTGGAACGTAAAGAGTGCACCTACTCCTACTTCTCCGATCCCCTGTATGTCTTTATGGACACCGAGTACAACCAGTACGACGTAGAGAAAGACAACCTGGGTGACGTGCTGAACTACCTGGTAGACGGCATGGAAGATCTGTGTGAAGTGACTTTCTACAACGAGAAAGCCATCTCCGTAGAACTGCCGACCACCATCGTGCGCGAAGTTGAGTACACCGAACCGGCTGCCCGTGGCGACACCTCCGGTAAAGTGACCAAGCCTGCCCGTCTGAAAGGCACTACCTACGAGCTGGCTGTTGCCGCTTTCGTAGAGATCGGTGACAAGATCGAAATCGATACCCGCACCGGCGAATTCAAGCGTCGCGTCAACTAATTGACCGCTTTGAATTGATTGCAAAAAAGCGAGCCACCGGCTCGCTTTTTTATTGCCTCCAAGTTGCCATCACACCGCCCGCCTTCAGAAAATCCCGCCGCAGCCGCTAACCCAGATAATCGGGGGAGCACACTATGGCCAGATTATCCTTATCACTGCTGTTATTGACCTTGCTGGCTGGCCATGGGGCAGAGGCGAGCGAGGTCGCCCCCCCCGTTGCCGAGCCACTGCCCCTCGACCATTGGCAAGCGAGCGACTGGAAAGGGCTACCCGATGCCACCCAGATCGACAAACAGACGGTGCTGTTCGCCAAACACGACAGTGAAAACTATCTGGGGCTCGCCATTTTACTGCCCGACTGGCAGCGCAGCGGCCAGCTCTGGCAACTGACTCGCGCCCTCGGCCGACTGGGTTTTGATACCCTGCTTCTGCTCCCCTCTCCCCAGCAGACCGAACTGGACCCAGCCACCGAGAAAAAAGCGAAAAACAGCGATGAGTTTCGCAAGCAGTTTGCCGAGCGGATCAGCAAGCTGGCGGATGCCAAGTTGCAGGAGGGGGGCTTCAAGCTGATCCTGGCGCAAGGTACCGGCGCCGCCTGGACTGCCAACCTCATCGCCAGCGAACAGTTGCCCGCCCCCGACGCGCTGGTGCTGCTCGATGGTTTTTTCCCTAACCAGCAGAGCAACCAGACCCTGGCCAAACAGGTGGCTCAGGCGGCCATCCCCACTCTGGACCTCTATCAGGAGGATGGCGGTCGCTGGCCACTGCTGGCCGCCGAGGCCCGCAAAAGCGAGAGCCGGCGCAGCAACAAGCTCAACTATCGCCCCTACGCCCTGATTGAGCTGGAGGAGACCCCCACCCGCATTCAGGGCTGGCTCAACCATCTGGGCTGGCTCTAAACCGGCCGCTAGCGTGGCGCAATAAAGCGCGCAAGCTCACATCTGCCGGATAAAGCCCAGCCATGACACAGCGGCAGGCTGGCCCTAACTGCATCCTCTTTGGCATCATGGCCTCTCGAACCTGAACAATGGCAGGAAGGCTCATGCAGCAGATTGTGTTTCTCGACAGCGATACCCTGGATGCGGGCATCACCCTGCATCACCCCGACTTCCCCCACCACTGGCAGAGCTATCCAAGTACTACCCCGGAACAGGTGGTGGAACGGCTCAAAGATGCCAGCATCGCCATCATCAACAAAGTACGGATCGGCGCCGCCGAACTGGCCCAGCTGCCGGAGCTCAAACTCATCGCCCTGGCCGCAACCGGCAGCGACAACGTGGATCTGGAAGCGTGCCGCGCCGCCAACGTTGGGGTGTGCAATATCCGCAACTACTCGGGCCCCTCGGTGCCAGAGCACGCCATGGCGCTGATGCTGGCCCTGTCGCGCAACCTCTTCTGCTGGCGCCAGTCGCTGCTGGAGGGGCGCTGGCAACAGAGCGGCCAGTTCTGCTTCTTCGACCACAACATCATGGATCTGCACGGCAAACAGCTTGGCATCATCGGCAAAGGGACGCTCGGACAGGCGCTCGGCGAGCGGGCCAAAGGGATGGGGATGACAGTGCGTTACGCCCAGAGCCAGGTCGGCGCCAGTCACGACGAGGATCGCTTGCCCCTCGACGAGTTGCTGCAAAGTTCGGACGTCATCAGCCTGCACTGCCCGCTCACCCCCTACACCCGCAACCTGATTGGCGAGCGGGAGCTGGATCTGATGAAACCGGGCGCCCTGCTGATCAACGTCGGCCGCGGTGGGCTGGTGGATGAGGAGGCGCTGCTGCAAGCGCTGGCCAACGGCCGCCTAGGTGGCGCCGGTTTCGATGTAGCGAGCGTCGAACCCCCGCCCACCGACCATCCCCTGATGAAGGCGCTGCAATACCCTCACTTCATTCTGACCCCCCATGTGGCCTGGGCCAGCGAAGAGTCGATGCAGCGACTGGCCGACCAGCTGATCGACAACATCAACGCCTTTGCCGCCGGTCGCCGCCAGCACCGGCTGGTGTAACCGCACGAGCGAGTCACCACACAATGCACAACGGGGCCAACAGGCCCCGTTTTGCATCTTTCGCACTCACTCAGCGCACATCAATCGTCGTCGTGCCATCTGTGCTTCTTATGCTTTTTGTACTTCTTGTGGTGCTTGTGATGGTGATGATCATCGTCATCATCGTAATAGCGATCCTGGCTCTTGTGGCCATCGCCGCTCTTGGCACCGATGGCCGAACCACTCGCCCCGCCGACCCCGGCGCCGATCAGCTGACCGGTATCGCCACCGACACTCTTTCCGATGGCGGCACCACCCAGCGCCCCCACCGCGCCGCCAAGGGCCGCTTCATTCTTGTTGCCCTTGTTGGCCGTCGCCGCACCACCGGCTGCGCCGCCAATGGCCGCACCTACCAGCGCACCGGTATCTCCCCCCAACTCCTTGCCGATCATGGAGCCCGCCACCCCGCCCGCCCCGCCACCAAGAATGGTGTTGAGAGTTTCCGAACCGTGGGCCGCAGTGCTGCCCAGCAATGACGCCCCCAACAGAGCCAGAGCACCGATGCCACGCGTACTCATATCCATGGATACTCCTGTCAAACCTGATTAATAATCAGCAGCACTATACAAAGAGCTATCAGGTTCGCCAGCCAGCAGAAAACAGGGATGCGACAGTCAATGGCAGTACAGTCACAGCCAACACAGGAAGAGTAGAATCAACCTATTGAATTAAAACGTGAAAATTAACATTGAACCAGACAGTCACGACAAAGTGACCGATAACCTGGCAGCCGCGTCCTGTCGAATAGTCAGCGCGCTGGGACAAAAGCTGTCAGTCAAGGGCCCCTGCCACCCCTTCAGCCAGATGCCAGCAGTTCCGGCCAGCCTCCTTGCTGCGGTAGAGGGCAGCATCAGCCCGCTCGAAGATAGGGCCGGCGGCAGGAGAATGGCAGGCGCCGCCGGCACTCAGGGTGATCGGCCCATGGTGTTCACGCCACTGTTGCTGACGCACCAGTTCAAGCAGACAACCGAGTTTCTCCGCCAACTCATCCTGTGGCTGTTGCAGCAGAGCGGCAAATTCATCCCCACCTATCCGGTAAACCGTACTCACCCCCAGCACATCAGCAAGACAGTTGGCCACCCGACACAGCACCTGATCGCCGAAGGCATGGCCCTGGCTGTCGTTGATCCCCTTGAAGTGATCGACATCAAACAGCAGCAGCCAGAAGCACGCCCCCCTCTGCTCCAGTGCCGCCTTGTGCTGCTCGAAGGCTCGTCGGTTCATGATACCGGTCAGGGGATCCCGCAACAGCGCATCCTGCCCCTTGAGAAAACTGGCCCTGACCTGATCGATCTCGTTCAGGCTACGCCTCACGAACCAGGTCTTGGGCTCACTGACAGGCGCTGAACGCTCCAGATCGCGCACGATGCCGGTCAATGAGCCCGACACCAGCTCCTGCTCCTGGCGGAAGATCCGCACCAGCAGACTCAGGCTGCAACACCAGATGGCAAACAGAGAGAGCAGTGGAAAAACCACCATCTGCAACGCATCGTAGAGGCTGTCACGAAACAGTACTGGCGGCAGATAGATGTTGAGATCCCAACCAATATCCGCCAGCTCGCGCTTGATATACGTCCCATGCCACAGCACATCCAGGCCGAGCCACTGCTGATTCTGATGCTGCTTGATGGTGTTGGCCGCCAGCAGATCCATATTGCTGCCCACTACCAGCTGATCAGTGTCACGCAAGGTCAGATAGAGTGCCGCCTGATTACTACCGACCGTGCGCTGCAGCGCCTGCTGCAGCGAGTCGAATGACATGTCAACCATCAGCAGACCCAGCAACTGCCCCTGCTCATCCCTCACCCGTTTGATCAGGCTGAGAATCAGCTCCTGAGTATTGTATTCAGGGTAGGGGCCAAACCAGACGGGCTCGTCGCCCGGCATGGCGGTCACCTGATACCAGGGGCGCAGCGCTGCCTTATAACCTGGGGGCGCGAGCCACTCCGGGTAACTGTCGATGCGATCCGCTTTCAGGTTGTAAAAGTAGATATAGTGGTTGCCGGGCTTGATCTGATGGGCAATAGCCCAGATGGGAGAGTCGGCCGGCTCGCCGCGGGCTATCTTCTCCTTGTCTAGGGAGCCCTCCAGCACTGCCAGTTGCCGCTCATTGACCTTCACCATCTCGTGGATCAAGGACGCCTCAACGGAGGAAGCCATGTGACCGAAGCCGGATACCGTCATGTCGATATCCCGCAGATAGCTGGCAATGGCCATGATGATAGTCACGATCAGGATCAACAAGCCAAGCAGTGCGGAGAGGGGGGCCAGCACATAGTAACGCTTGTTGAGATACGAGCGGCTCACATGACATCCGAACAGGGGAAAACATAGCGGGATTGTGCGAGAGAAAGGAGAGTGAATCATTGATTAATATCACTTCAACGCCCCTTTAATGACATTTCCAATACTAACAAAACATCAAGGTTCGCAAACGAATATCAACTGACAGGAAAAACGCTAGTTACTCCGGGTTAACCCCGCTCTGCATTGCGGGTGTTATAGTCTATACCTGACGCGGCCGGCGCTGGACAAACCGTCCATCACCGGCTGCAACGCCAAGCAGAACAAGGAGATGTTATGAGCAGTCCGTTTATCGAACAGATCAAAGCACGTCGTACCATCTATGCCCTGGGCAGCCAGGTGTCCCATACACCGGAACAACTGACGGCCCTGATCCAGGATGCCATCAGGCACAGCCCCTCCTCCTTCAATTCCCAGAGCTCCCGCGCCGTCATCCTGTTTGGCGCCCAGCACCATAAGCTGTGGGATATCGTCAAAGCCGAGCTGAAAAAGATCGTGCCGCCGGAGGCCTACGCCCAGAGTGAGGCCAAGGTGGATGGCAGCTTCCGCGCAGGTTTCGGCACTGTGCTGTTCTTCGAAGACACCGACGTCATCAAGGATCTGCAGCAAAAGTTTGCCCTCTATGCAGACAACTTCCCCATCTGGTCGGAACATGCCACCGGCATCGCCCAGTTTGCGGTCTGGACCACCCTGGCCCAGGAGAAGATCGGCGCCTCCCTGCAACACTACAACCCCCTCATCGACGAGGCGGTACGCAAGGAGTGGAACCTGCCAGCCAGCTGGCTGCTGCGTGCCCAGATGCCCTTTGGCAGCATCCAGCAACCGGCCGCCGACAAGACCTTCATCGACGATGCCACCCGTTTCCGCGTTTTCAAATAACGGCCAGATAGCAAAACGCCCCCGCATCTCGGGGGCGTTTTTATTGCGACATCAAGAGTTCGGATAGCGATGGTTCATACCGCAATCTGCGGTCGTCACGCACTCGCACCACAGCTCAGGCGGGCAGCGTCACCAGCAGGGATGTCTCTCCAGGTTCCACCTTCACCTCGTGCCAGCCTCAGCCGTGCTGACTACTTAGCTGTTCGATAATGGTGGCGCGCAGCAGGGCTCGCCCTTCGTCGATGCGAGTTGATCGGGAGAGTCCTTTCGCCCACATCAGCGCCAGGGTTCGACTCAGCACTGGCTCGTGCAGCGCCACGACTTTCAGCTGGGGATCGCGCAGGTTCGCGGCATAGAGTCCGGGCAGGATAGCAACTGCCAACCCTGAGCGCACCAAGCCGTAAAGCGTCTCGACATAATCTGTGGTGTATCTGGGCTTGAGCCCGGGCAACTGGCTCTGGGCCAGTCCGTTGACCTGCCGGCTGACGTTGCCTCTGGCAAAAAGGGCGATGTCGCGGCGGGTCAGCTCATGCCAGCTGATGGCCTCTTCCCCTGCCAGCGGATCCTGCCGGTTGATCACCGCCACCAGCGCATCGTCCAGCAGCGGCGTCACCTCCAGCGAGTCGGGCAACTCGCCATCCAGCACGCCAATCCCCGCATCCAGAGACCCCTCGGCCAGCGCCTGCAACAGACCGTCGTTGGTGTGATCCTGAAACTCGACCAGCAAGCCCGGAAACTGCTGCTGCAGACGGGCGGCCGCCAGCGGAAACATCAGGGTGCAGGCCGACGGGATCAGACCGATGCGCAGGGTGCCATCGCCCCCTTCGACCATCACCTGCTGCATATCGGCAAAAGCGGCGTGGGCCACATTGAGCAGCCCCTTGGCGTGGGGCAGGATCGCCTCCCCCTGTTCGGTCAGGGTGACCGCCTGCGCGGTGCGGTGAAACAGTTTGCCGCCTAGTACAGATTCAATCTGGCGCAGGGCACTGCTCAGGGCGGGCTGGCTGATGGCCATCTGATTGGCCGTTTCGGTGAAGTGGCGCAGCTGGGCCAGCGTGACAAAATACTGGATCTGCTTCAGAGAGAGCGCAGGCAGACGGCGCCAAGGTTCGGACATGAAATCGACAACCGGAGAAAAACGTTTGCAGCAGCATAACCCTTTCTTATCCAGTTATAAATTCTTTGCGCTATGCACGGACCAATCCCCTCCCTAAAGTGGGCCCATTATTCCCCTTGTCAGGCCATCTCCTTCATGTGTGAACAAGATGCATCCCTCAACTTGCGCCGCCGCGTCGTGCAGGCTGCCCTCGGCGAAGCCCCCTTCGATCTGCTGCTGACCAACGCCAACCTGATCGACATGGTGACCGGCGAGATCCGCCCCGTCGACGTGGGGCTGGTCGGCCCGCTGATCGCCAGCGTCCATCCGGTCGGCTCCTTCCAGCAGGCACGCGAGACCCACGATCTGGCCGGCGCCTATCTCTCGCCCGGTCTTATCGACAGCCATGTCCATGTGGAGAGCTCCCACCTGACGCCGGAGCGCTACGCCGATGTGGTGGTCGCACAGGGCACCACCACCATCTTCTGGGATCCCCACGAACTGGCCAATGTACTCGGGCTGGCGGGGGTGCGCTACGCCATCGACGCCAGCCGCAATCTGCCGCTGCGGGTCATCTGCGCCGCCCCCTCCAGCGTTCCCTCGACGCCGGGTCTCGAGATGTCGGGCGCCGACTTCCACGGCCCCGAGATGGCCACCATGCTGGAGTGGCCGGAGGTGGCGGGGATCGCCGAGGTGATGGACATGCAGGGGGTGCTGGGCGGCAGCGAGCGGATGACCGGCATTCTGCACGCCGGTTTGCAACGCAATGCCCTGATTGAGGGACACGCCCGGGGCCTCACTGGTCACCGGCTGCAAGCCTATCTCGCCGCCGGGGTCAGCTCGGATCACGAACTCACCTCGGCTGCCGATGCGCTGGAAAAATTGCGGGCCGGGCTCACCCTCCAGCTGCGCGGCTCCCACCCCTACCTGCTGCCGGAGATCGTCGCTGCGCTGAAACAGCTGCCCCACCTCTCCTCCCAAATCACCCTCTGTACCGACGATGTGCCGCCCGACATGCTGCTGGAGAAAGGGGGCATGATTGCGCTGGTCAAGCTGCTGGCAGAGCTGGGGCTGGCGGTGCCCGACGTGCTGCGGATGGCCACCCTCAATGCCGCCATCCGGCTGCAGCGCAACGATCTGGGGCTGGTTGCTGCCGGCCGCTGCGCCGACCTGGTGGTGTTCGACAACCTCACCGATCTCAACCCGCTCTGGGTCTACAGCGGTGGTCAGCGGGTCGCCCGCCATGGCGCCATTCTCAAACCCTCCGAGCATGTCGCCGGTTGTCAGGCGCCGCGCGATACCATGCAGATCCCCCTGCGCACGCAGGAGGAGTTCATCATCCGGGTACCCGGGCTGACTGCGGGTCGGGCCCGCTTCAAGACCATCAAGGGGGCTCGCTTCACCCAGTGGAGTGAAACCGAGGTTGAGGTTCGGGATGGTCGGGTCATCGTGCCTGCGGGATTTAGCCTCATCTCGGTGCAACACCGCCATGGCCGCCATCAGGCGGGCACCCGGCTGGCGCTGCTGGAGGGGTGGGGCGAGCTGCAAGGGGCCATCGCCACCAGCTACTCCCACGACTCCCACAATCTGGTGGTGCTGGGGCGCGACCCGCAAGAGATGATGCTGGCCGCCAACACTCTGATCACCAGCGGGGGCGGCATGGCGGTCGTCCAGCAGGGTGAGGTGCTGGCCCACGTTGCCATGCCCATCGCCGGCATGCTCTCCGACCTGCCGGCCAGCGAGCTGGCCGCCAGCTTCCACGCTCTGCGCGAAGTGAGCGGCAAGGTGGTGGAGTGGGAGCCCCCCTACCGTGTCTTCAAGGCCATCGAGGGAACCTGCCTTGCCTGCAATGCGGGGCCCCATCTGACCGATCTCGGCCTCACCGATGGCCTGACCCGCGAGATTGTCGACCCCTTTATCTGCTGCTGGCCCCACGATGCCAGCCAAGCCGATTAACCTCGAGGAGAACAGCGTGAACCCTGTCGCCATTATTCTGGATACCGACCCCGGCATCGACGATGCCGTTGCCATCGCCGCCGCCCTGTTTCACCCCGGGATCGAGCTGGCGCTCATCACCACGGTCGCCGGCAACGTCGATGTCAGCAAGACCACCCGCAACGCCCTGCGCCTGCTGCACTTTTTCGGCAAAGAGGTGCCGGTGGCACAGGGGGCCAGCCAGCCCCTCGTGCGCCCCCTCGACAATGCCAGCCATATCCACGGCCACTCCGGCCTCGATGGTTACGAGTTTGCCGAACCCGGGCAACAGCCGATACCGGAGCATGCCGTCGAAGCCATGAAGGCCACCCTGCTCGCCAGCGAACAATCCATGACGCTGGTGCCCATCGGGCCGCTGACCAATATCGCCCTGCTGCTCACCCTGCACCCCGAGTGTCGGGAGAAGATCGCGCGGATCGTGTTGATGGGCGGCTCGGCCGGTCGGGGCAACCACACCCCCAATGCCGAGTTCAATATCTACGTGGATCCGGAGGCGGCTCACATCGTCTTCAGCAGCGGTCTGCCCATCGTGATGTGCGGACTCGATGTCACCAGCCGGGCCACCCTGACCGGCGAGATGATTGCGGCGCTGCCCGCCCTCAACCGCACCGGCGCCATGCTCCACGCCCTGTTCGGCCACTATCGCGGCGGCAGTATGCAGACCGGGCTCAAGATGCACGATCTCTGCGCCATTGCCTATCTGGTGCGCCCCGATCTCTTTATCACCCGGGCCTGCCATGTGGCCATCGAGACCCGGGGTGAGCACACCCTCGGCACCACCTCGGTGGATATCAACAACCGGCTCAAACGCCCGCCCAACGCCGAGGTGTGTCTCGATATCGACGTGCCCGGATTCAGGGCCTGGTGCATGGAGACCCTTGCCCGCGCCATCTGATCCCGAACCGCCAGCCCGCTGGCCCATTCACATCAAGAAGAGAGTGTTGGAAACATGCTGGAAATAATTGTCAGCACCCTGATCCTGGTCATCTGCGGCTATCTCATCGCCAAAAACTACGATGCCAAGATAGTGCTGTTTGGCGCCGGGCTGCTGCTGATGTTTGCCGCCGTCGGACTGGGTCACCCCCTGCTGCCTGCGGCGCAGAGCAGCGGCCTCAGCTGGCTTGATCCCTTCGTCCAGATCAAGCAGATCTTCATCAGCCAGATGGGCAATGTCGGCCTCACCATAATGGTGCTGTTCGGCTTCTCCAGCTACATGAGCCACATCGGCGCCAACGACGTCACCGTGATGCTGCTGACCCGCCCCTTGAGTCGCATCCGCTCCCCCTACCTGCTGGTGCCGGTGATTTTCCTCTTGGGCAATCTGCTCTCGCTGGTGGTGCCAAGCGCTGCCAGTCTGGCAGTGTTGCTGATGGCGACCCTCTATCCGGTACTGAAGGCATCGAACATGTCCTCCCTCACCGCGGGGGCCGTCATTGCCACCACTGCCACCATCATGCCCAGCCCGCTGGGGGCCGATAACGTGCTGGCCGCCCAGAAGCTGGGCATCCCGCTGGTGGAGTACATCGTCTCCTACCACGCCCCCATCTCGCTGCCGACACTGGCGTTGATGGCAGTGGTGCACTACTTCTGGCAGAAGGCGATGGACAAGCGGCAGCAGTCGCGCAGCGGACTGGAGGAAAAAGAGGAATCGCTCGCCGTGCCCACCGGCTTGCCACCCGCCTACTACGGCCTCTTCCCTGTACTGCCGCTGGTGCTGGTACTGCTGTTCGGCATCTGCTTCACCCATATCTCCCTAGGGCTGGTGGAGATCACCTTCGTCTGCCTGCTGCTCACCATAGGGGTAGAACTCTTGCGCAAAGGCAATATCAAGGAGACCAGCAAGGAGTTCGCCATCTTCTTCACCGGCATGGGGACGGGTCTGGCTCAGGTGGTCTCGCTCATAGTAGCGGCCAGCATGCTGGTGGAGGGACTGAAAGCCATCGGCATCATCGATACCCTGGTCGATAGCGTGAAACACATCGACGGCGTCGGCTCCATCTTGATGTTCTTCTTCTCCGGTACGGCGGCGCTGATCGGCTTTATCAGCGGCAGTGGGCTGGCAGTCTTCTACTCCTTTATCAACATCATTCCCGAGATCACTGAGAAGGTCGGCGTCAACAGTGTCGCGGTGGCCCTGCCGATGCAGCTCACTGCCAACCTGATCCGATCCATGTCGCCGGTCGCCGCGGTGATCATCGTCATCGCCTCGATCACCGGCAGCAATCCCATCGAGATCATCAAGCGCACCTCGGTGCCCATCATCTCGGGCATCATCTGCTGCATGACCCTCTCCTACCTGCTGTTCAGCTAAACCAGCTCCATCTGCAGGCGATCAATCCGGTCGCCTGCAGACGGTTTTTTACCTCCGGTTGAAAGTGAACCCACTGCATGTAAACGCCCGGAAGATAATCGGTGGGGATCGTCTATAACTTTTGCGACCAAGAGCCACATGAGCCTGAGTAACTGACCGCCAGCCATCAGGCTCAGCCCCCTAATTCAACTCCCAGAGCTCTCGTGCCGTCATTCTTGGTTGGCGCCCTGCATCGACAGCATCACCAGCAAGGACTCGCCTTTCCCTGACACCACTCTCACCTCGCGCCAGTCGCGGATCACCGCCACCACCGCAGGGTTGAGCGGTGCATCGCCCCCCACCTGTACCACGGCGCAGCCTGCACGCAGGGCGCTCTCAATACCGGCCGGGGCATCCTCAAATACCAGACAGCGAGCGGGTAGCACGCCAAGCCGTACAGCGCCCAGCAGATAGGGCTCGGGATCGGGTTTGCCATTGATCACCGCTTCGGCTCCCACCAACACGGCCGGCAGCGGCAAACCGGCACAATTCAGGCGATGGCGGGCAACCCGCTCACCAGCGGAGGTCACGATGGCCCAATGCTGTGGCGGCAGGTGGCGCAGCAACTCGCCAGCTCCTGCGATGGCGTCGCCGCCGGTATGCAGCATCTCCAACTCATCAAGCCGCGCGACCTCTCGCTCCACATCCAGTTGCGGAGCCAGCGACCGGATCACCTCGCGCGAACGCATACCGTGACACATCGCCAACACCGGCTCGGGATCGAGCAGATGTTCACGACACCAGAGCCGCCATACCTGCTCCACATCGCCGGTCGAGCAGACCAGGGTGCCATCCATATCGAACAGCAGGGCGGATACCGACAGGGTGAGTGAGTGCGTGGCGGAACTCATGCCGGATCACCGGCAGGCTCGAGGGCAGCGCCAGAAAGTGCATCGGCAAAGGCCTGCTGCTGGGCTGCCCGCTCGTAACAGGTCAGCGCCTGCTCGGCACTGCCAGCCCACACTTGCAAGGGGCCGACCACAAAACCCTGTTGCAGCAGGCTGGCGAGCAGCTCCCCAGTCTCCGGGGCCGCCAATGGCTGGGCCAGCACCAGGGTGCCCTTGATCAAAAAGAGATAGCGCTGGGTAGACATGATATGGCTCCTTGTTCCGGTTCAGAGGAGGGCGATTCCCCCCTTGCCGAGCCATTAGAACAAGGCGATTAGATAATTTATAATCAATAAATCGCCACGTTGGATAACCAATTGGAATGAAATTCGACTTGAGGCAACTGCAGGCGTTTGTGACGCTGGCCGAGACCGCCAACTACCGGGAAGCGGCCAGCCGCCTCTTTATCACCCAACCGGCCCTCACCAAGCAGATCCAGGGGCTGGAGCAGACGCTGGGCTGCACCCTGTTCAAGCGGGGCCGCCATGGTGCCGAGCTGACGGCGCTCGGCGCCCAGCTGCTCACTCAGGCAAGCGCACTGGTCAAACACGGCAGGGAGTTTGAACGTCACGCGCTGGCAGTGGCGAGTGGCGTGGCCGGTCGGCTCAAGATTGGCTTTGGCCTGTCGAGTTTCGCGCTGGCCCCTGCGCTGGTGGCCCGCTTCAAACAGCAGGTCACGGACGTGATGGTCCATCTGCAGGATATGCCCTCCGCGATCCAGCAGGAGCAGCTGCTCTCCGGCCAGTTGCAACTTGGTTTTATGCGTCGGCCAGAGACTCCGCTGTTGCAGGAGCATCGGCTGCTGACCGACCGGCTGGTACTGGCGGTGCCAACCCGGATGACCCAGCCAGATCCGTCATCGTTTGACGTCCAGCAGGCACTGACCAGTCAACCCCTGTTGCAGATGGTGGGCTACCGTTGTCCCGGCCTAACCCGGCAGATCGCCGGGTTTCTCGGCGCCAACCGGCTGACCGGCATGGTTCAAGAGGCAGAGGATATTCAGACTCTGGTGGCATTGGTTGCGGCAGGCATAGGTAATGCCATCCTGCCGCACAGCGTCAGCTTTATCGCGGGCCCGGACGTCACCCTCTATCCCCTCTTTGGCCCCTGTTCCGAGTGGGAGATAAGTCTGGTGTGGAACCCCGCCTTTGCCGACCCGATCCGCGATCGCTTCGTGCAGCTGGTCCTCGATCCCCATCCCGCACCGCACCCAGCCACAATCGATCGCTGACCCAGCCAAAAACTCCCGCAGACGGAACCAGGAGAAGATAGCGCTCAGCAATCGAGATGAATTAATCGGGCCTTTGTGAATCAAAGCATTTCAATTAACACACCACTGATCTTCACAGGGGATGCCATCTCCTTCCCCATCCATCTTGGTACCAGGGCAGTTTTGTAAAAACCAGGTTGCCTCCTCGCAGGAGGTCATCTGGGAGCAATGCTGCCGACCATCACACTGGCGAGTAAAGGTCGCTGCCTGTGGCGTACTGAAGATGGAACTAACCTCCTCTTGAGTAACTGGCGATGCGGGCGACAAATTGGCAAAGAAGCGGGAATAGATGGAAAAGAGGCCGACGAGCAGCAACAGGGGGAGCAATTTACCACTCCAGCTGCTCTTGAGACGTCGATAGGGGTTACTCCGCTCTCTGGTAGAAGTGGGTCTTGGCGGCTGACTTGCCGCCCGAAATGCAGGCGCCGCCGATGATGCGGCTGATCTTGCTGCTGATGGTGCGACCGACGGCACAACACCCGCCAACGTGAGCGGGCGATCGGGGAAAAAGACCTGTAACGCCCTCGGTTTGCCATCTTGGCCACTGCCGATCAGATAGGTGACACGCTCCCCCGGCTCTGGCACTCGGCCATCTGATTGCAGCGCCGTAACATGCACAAACAGCCCTGCACTGCGTGCTCCATTGATTGCCTGCTCGGCGCCATTTTGCTCCGGCGTAATAAATCCAAAGCCGCGCGCCTCGTTCCAGCTCGCGATCCGTCCCTGATAACGCATCTGTCCATCCTTGTTGTTATCCATGTGAGCACTATCTTGCCCGACAATCATGTTGCCCAAAAGCGCAGCGGCCCAACAGGGATCTGCAGAGTCAATCTCAACACGGTGATCGGGCGCAGCCTGCGTTAAGGATCAAGCCAGCTGGGACACCTTGATGATCTCGGCGATGCGACCCAGCATCCGCAGCGAGGTGTGATGCTCGGTGGCATCTGCGGCGGCGCAGGCATCATCCAGAATGGTGATGGCGTAGTCGCGATCGTGACCATCCCGCGCTGCCGCCTGAATGGCCCAGCTGGTGCTCACCCCGCACAGATAGAGGTGGTCGATGTGATTGGCCCGCAGCGCAGGCTCCAGCGCCGTGCCATAGAAGGAGCTGACCCTGGGCTTGGTCAGCACCAGATCGCCGGGCTGCACATCCAGATCCGGATGAAAGTCGGTGCCGCTGTCAGCCAAGGAGAGCGCCCCCAACTGGTGAGCGCGACCAAACATGGGAGACCCCTTGGGCTGCAGCTGATAGCCGCCGTCAAAGCCCACCTTGATCAGCACTACCAGCCAGCCGTTGGCGCGGGCATGGGCCAGCGCCTGATTGGCATGCGCGATGGCATCCTGCTCCAGCACATGGGCTGCGGAGGCGGCAATGCGCCCGTCGGGGTGGGCAATATCGTTGATAAAATCGATCACCAGCAGTGCCTTGTTCATCACCTTTGCTCCATAGCGCATTCAGCCCGTGCTATCTGGTTTCTATCTGTCAAACCAGCCCCAGTGCATATCGCAGCGCCATCTCCTTGAGCGGGCCTGCCTTGTCCGCCAGATTGAGGGCCAGATTGCGAGCCAGCTTGAGCGGGCCAATTTCGTTGCTGAACACCCCATAGAAGAGATCCATCCCCGACTGCATCAGCAGGTTGTCGGGACGACGGCGCCGCTCGTAACGCTCGGCCAACGCCAGCTGATGCCAGTCGGCGCCAGCTCCTTGCAGCAGATCAGTCCAGCAGGCCACATCCTTGAAGCCGAGGTTGACACCCTGCCCCGCCAGCGGGTTGATGGTGTGGGCAGCATCGCCAAGCAGCACCACCCGACCGGCGTGATAGTCGTTGGCGTGGCGGCGCACCAGCGGGAAGCTCCCCTTAGCCGTCACTGTGAACCCGCCGAGCCGACTCGGGAAGTGGCGGCGCACTTCGGCGGCAAGCCCTTCGTTGCTCATGGCCGCCAGCGCCCGGATCCGGGCCGGGCTGTCATACCACACCAGAGAGCCGTGCTGGCCTGGTAGTGGCAGGAAGGCGCGCGGGCCGCTCGAGGTGAACTGCTGCCAGGTGATATCTTCCTGCGCAAAGTCGGTGTCGATATTGATCAGCATGCAGTGCTGGCGGTACTCGAAGCGCGATACGCCGATACCCGCCAGCTTGCGGGTGTGGGATTCGGCACCGTCGCAGGCCAGCACCCAGCGTGCGGCCAGCTCGGTGCCATCATCCAGAGTCAGCACAGCTTCATCTGCACTCTGGCGCAGGCTGGTCACAGCCGCTGGGGTGTGGGTCTGGATGGTGGGAAAATCTTCCATCCGCTTGAGCAGGGCGAGCTGCACCAACCGGTTTTCGATGATGTAGCCGAGCTGGGGCAGACCGAGATCGGCGGAATTGAAGCGGGTGGCAAAACCGTCCAGCTCCCAGGTCTCCAGCCGACGGTAGGGGCAGAGCCGCATCTGCTGCAGATGGTGCCAGGCACCGGCCTGCTCCAGCAGCGCCACCGAGGCCTGACTGATGGCGGAGACCCGCAGATCCAGCGGCTGCTCCGGCGCGTAATGCTCCGGCAGTTGGGTCTCGATGACCCGCACCGAGAGGCCCTGAGCCGCCAGCAGACAGGCGGTGGCGGCGCCCACCATGCCGGCGCCGACGATGGCGATATCACACTGTTCCATACATTTATTCCTGAAAGGGTGCGTCCGGCGACAGCGCCCGGACGTGAACCGGATGGCTGCATGATAGCGCAAGGGCGGCTGATAAACAGTGAGACAAACGGGGAATTGCTGCGTCAAATCAAGGAGAAAGCTTATTGAGCTTGCTGGCAACAGGTATCGGGTGAGCACCATTGCCAGCTGGATATTAGCTAGGCAGTATCCAGATTGCGGAGTAAAATGCGCGGTCCTTTGACCATGCCGATTTCAAAACAAGTCAAGAGAAGCAATGAGCAAGAAACTTCACATTAAAACCTGGGGTTGCCAGATGAACGAGTATGACTCGTCCAAAATGGCCGACCTGTTGGATGCCAGCAATGGCTACACCCTTACCGAAGAGCCCGAAGAGGCAGATGTCTTGCTGCTCAATACCTGCTCCATCCGCGAAAAAGCGCAGGAGAAGGTGTTCCACCAGCTGGGACGCTGGAAAAAGCTCAAGGCCAAAAAGCCCGGTCTGGTGATCGGCGTGGGTGGCTGCGTTGCCTCTCAGGAGGGCGATGCGATTCGCCAGCGCGCTCCCTATGTGGATATCGTGTTCGGCCCGCAGACCCTGCATCGCCTGCCCGCCATGATCAAGGAAGTGCAAGAGGGCCGTGGTGCCCAGGTTGATATCGCCTTCCCCGAGATCGAAAAATTCGACAGCCTGCCCGAACCGCGCGCCGAAGGGGCTACCGCGTTCGTCTCCATCATGGAAGGCTGCTCCAAATACTGTACTTACTGCGTGGTGCCCTACACCCGCGGTGAAGAGGTGAGCCGACCGCTGGACGACGTGCTCTACGAAATCGCCCAGCTCGCCCAGCAGGGCGTGCGCGAAGTGAACCTGCTCGGTCAGAACGTCAACGCTTACCGCGGCCCGACCTTTGATGGCGGCATCTGCACTTTCGCCGAGTTGCTGCGTCTGGTAGCCGCCATCGACGGTATCGATCGCATTCGCTACACCACCAGCCACCCGATCGAGTTCACCGACGACATCATCGAAGTCTACAAAGACACCCCGGAAGTGGTCAGCTTCCTGCACCTGCCGGTGCAGAGCGGCTCCGACCGTATTCTGACCATGATGAAGCGCCCGCACACCATCCTGGAGTACAAATCCAAGATCCGTCGCCTGCGTGCCGCCCGTCCCGACATCACCATCAGCTCCGACTTCATCGTTGGCTTCCCGAATGAGACGGACGAAGACTTTGAAGCGACCATGAAGCTGATTGAGGATGTGGGTTTCGATATGAGCTTCAGCTTCATCTTCAGCCCGCGCCCGGGCACCCCGGCCGCCGACATGCCCGACGATGTCGATATGGAAGTGAAAAAAGCCCGTCTGGCCCGCCTGCAGCACGTCATCAACAACCAGGCGATGCAGATTGGTCGCTCCATGCTGGGCACCACCCAGCGCATTCTGGTGGAAGGGCCCTCCAAGCTCGACCCGATGCAGCTGTGCGGTCGCACCGAGAACAACCGGGTGGTCAACTTCGAAGGCCAGCACACCCTGATCGGCGGCTTTGCCGACGTGGAGATCACCGAGGTACGTCCCAACTCCCTGCGCGGCAAGTTCATCCGCGGCGAGAGCGAGATGAACCTGCGGATCGCCACCGCCCCGAGCGAAATCCTGGCCCGTCGCCCGGATAACGTGCCGGACGAGCTGGGCGTGGCCGCCTTCACACCCCATTAATCCCCTCCTCCCCATTCGCCCAGCGGATGGGGAGCGCCTTGAGACGAGGATATTTTGAGCCGACATATCTCGACCCTGAATCTGCATCTGGAGCCCGCCGACAACCAGCGCCTTGCCAGCCTGTGCGGCCCCTTCGATGACAACATCAAGCAGCTGGAGCGCCGCCTCGGCGTCGAGATCAGCTACCGTGACAGCCACTTCCAGCTGGTGGGCAAACCGGCCCAGCTGGATGCCGCCGCCGTCATCATCAAGCACCTCTATGTGGAAACCCAGCCCCTCAAGGGTGGCAAGGTAACCGACATCACCCCCGACATGGTTCATCTGGCCATTCTGGAGTCGCGGGTGCTGGAGCAGGATGACGAACCGGCCCCCTCCATCCCTTATGGCAAGGAGGTGACGGTCAAGACCAAGCGCGGTCTCATCAAGCCACGTAGCCCCAATCAGGCCCAGTACATCGCCAATATCGTGCGCCACGACATCTGCTTCGGCATAGGCCCGGCCGGTACCGGCAAGACCTATCTGGCGGTGGCGGCGGCTGTGGATGCGCTGGAGCGTCAGGAGATCCGCCGCATTCTGCTAACCCGTCCGGCAGTGGAAGCGGGCGAGAAGCTGGGCTTCCTGCCTGGCGATCTCTCCCAGAAGGTGGATCCTTACCTGCGCCCGCTCTACGACGCCCTGTTCGAGATGCTGGGTTTTGAGCGGGTCGAGAAGCTGATGGAGCGCAACATCATCGAAGTGGCGCCGCTCGCCTATATGCGCGGAAGAACCCTCAATGACGCCTTTATCATTCTCGATGAGGCCCAGAACACCACCACCGAGCAGATGAAGATGTTCCTCACCCGGATCGGCTTCAACTCCAAGGCGGTGGTCACCGGCGACATCACCCAGGTAGACCTGCCGCGCAACGCCAAATCCGGCCTGCGCCACGCGCTGGAAGTGCTGCAAGGGGTCGATGGTCTGTCATTCAACTTCTTCGAGTCCAAAGACGTGGTGCGCCACCCGGTGGTGGCCCGCATCGTGCAGGCCTATGAGGCGTTCGACGCCAAACAGGCCGCCGAGAAGGTGGCCGGCCAAACAAACGCCAGCAAAGAGAGCGAGCAATGAGCGTAACCCTGGATCTGCAGCTGGCCAGCGCCAGCACTGACGGCCTGCCCACCGAAGCCCAGCTGCAAGGCTGGCTCGATGGCACCATTCTCGGCTTCCAGCAGGAGGCAGAAGTGACGGTGCGCATCGTCGACGAGGCGGAGAGCAACGAACTCAACCTCACCTATCGCGGCAAGGACAAGCCCACCAACGTGCTCTCCTTCCCGTTCGAGGCGCCACCCGGTCTGGAGCTGCCGCTGCTCGGCGATCTGGTGATCTGCCGTCAGGTGGTAGAGCGCGAGGCCGAGGAGCAGAACAAGCACCTGATGGCCCACTGGGCCCACATGGTTGTGCACGGCAGTCTGCATCTGCTAGGTTATGACCATATCGAGGATGAGGAAGCCGAAGAGATGGAGCAGCTGGAACGCTACATCATGCAGGAGCTAGGTTTTGCCGATCCTTATCTGAACGACGAAGAGTAAAGAACCGGATGGTCATCGTCTTGAAACAGCAGATGGCCATCCTTATATAACCCGAACTATTTCAAGTGTGTTCATACGAGTAACCAAGAGAGAAAATGACCGACGATCACCCTAGTACCGGCTCGCCGAAGAAAACCTGGCTCGACAAGCTCAGCCAACTCTTCCAGGGCGAGCCAAAAGACCGCAATGATTTGGTAGACGTGATAGCCGATGCCGAAGAGCGCGACCTCATCGATCAGGACACCAAGGACATGATCGAGGGGGTGCTGGAGATCGCCGATCTTCGCGTGCGCGATATCATGATCCCCCGCTCCCAGATGGTGACCATCGAGAAGTCCCAACCGGTAGATGCAATCCTGCCGGTGATCATCGAGTCCGGCCACTCCCGCTTCCCGGTGATCAACGAGGACAAGGATCATGTGGAGGGCATTCTGCTCGCCAAGGATCTGCTCCCCTTCGGGTTTGGCGGCCATCACGCCAGCGAGCCGCTGCAGCTCGAGAAAATCTTGCGCCCCACGGTGATCGTGCCGGAAAGCAAACGGGTTGACCGTCTGCTCAAGGAGTTCCGTGAAGAGCGCTACCACATGGCCATCGTGGTCGACGAATTTGGTGGCGTCTCCGGTCTGGTGACCATTGAAGACATTCTCGAGCTTATCGTCGGCGAGATAGATGACGAATTCGATGACATCGAGGATGAGCCGGACGAGATCCGCCGCATCAGCAAACGGGTCTTCTCGGTTAGTGCCCTTACCGAGATCGAGGATTTCAACGACTTCTTCGGCACCCAGTTCAGCGATGAAGAGGTGGATACTGTGGGTGGTCTGGTGATGCACGCCTTCAGTCATCTGCCCAAGAAGGGCGAGGAGATCGAGCTGGACGGCTACCTGTTCAAGGTGATGCATGCCGACCGGCGTCGTCTGCAGCAGTTGCAGGTGAAGATCCCCGAGCACCACGCGGCGGCGCAATCCGAGCCGCAATAAGCAGATCCGCTCAATGTGTGAAACAACGCCCCGACCTCGGGGCGTTGTGCTCTCTGCCACCGGCATCGAGGCTCGCCGTTGCCCCGCTTACAGGTTAAGATACCGGCCATTCGACCCAGTTTCAGACCAAGACGAGCACCATCGCCCGTGAGATTATCCCCCGTTACGTCCAAAATCCTGTTGAGCCTCGGCGCACTGGCCAGTGGTGCCATCGCTATATTGGCTTTCTCTCCCTTTGGCTACTGGCCGCTGGTGATCCCCTCCCTGCTGGGCCTCTACGCCCTGCTGGACAAAGCCACGCCAAAGCAGGCCGCCTGGCGTGGCTTTGGCTACGCCATGGGACTCTTTTTGCCGGGGCTATGGTGGATCCACGTCAGCATGACTGAATTTGGCGGCATCCCGCTGCCGATGGCCTTCGTACTGCTGGCCGGGCTCTCCGCCTATCTGGCGCTCTACCCGACGCTCGCCTGCTGGGTCTTTGCCCGCTTCTTTGGCGGCCGTCACTGGAGCCGCTGGCTGCTCGCCTTCCCGACACTCTGGCTGCTGGCGGACTGGCTGCGTGGCTGGGTAATGACCGGCTTCCCCTGGCTCTGGTTTGGCTACAGCCAGATCGACGGCCCGCTCAGGGGCTTCGCCCCAATCCTTGGGGTGCAGGGCATCACCCTCGCCCTGTTGCTCTCTGCCTCCGCCATCTGGCAGGTGTGGAAATCCCGCTCCCCGCTCTGGCTGGCGGTGCCCGCCCTGCTGGTTGCCGGTGCTCACGGCCTGATGCAACTCAACTGGGTGACCCGTGGCGAACCGGTCAAGGTGGCACTGGTGCAGGGCAATATCGCCCAGTCCCTCAAGTGGGATCCGGAGGCGCTGGCCCCCACGGTGCGCACCTATCAGGACTTGAGCCGCGAGAATCAGGATGCTGACATCATCATCTGGCCGGAGTCGGCGATCCCGGCCATCGAGAAGGCGATGGGCCCCTATCTGGAGAATCTGGACAAGGCGATGAAGGTGAACGATACCGGCCTGCTGGCTGGGATTATTCACTACGACGAGCAGCAACAGCGCTTCTACAATACCGTGCTCGGCATGGGGGTGCAGGATGCGGATGGCAAGGAGTCCTACTTCTACAACCACTCCAACCGCTACAACAAGTACCACCTGCTGCCCATCGGCGAGTTCGTGCCGTTTGAAGATCTGCTGCGCCCCATCGCCCCCTTCTTCAACCTGCCGATGTCCTCCTTCAGCCGGGGTGACGAAGTGCAGCCAAACCTGATCGCCAAGGGGCTCAAGTTCGCCGCCGCCATCTGCTACGAGATCATCTTCCCGGAGGAGGTGCGCCGCAACGTCAATGCCGATACCGACTTCCTGCTGACCGTCTCCAACGATGCCTGGTTCGGCACCAGCATTGGCCCCTGGCAGCATATGGAGATCGCCCGGATGCGCGCGCTGGAGCTGGCTCGTCCGCTGCTGCGGGACACCAACACCGGCATCACCATCGTTACCGAAATCGACGGCAGCATCATCGGCCAGATCCCGCAGTTTGAAGCGGGCGTGCTGCGCAGCGAAGTGCGTCCCGCCCACGGCGAGACCCCCTACCTGCGCTTTGGCAGCTGGCCTCTCTACGGTCTGACCGTACTGCTGCTGGGTCTGGCGCTGGCCCTGCGTCCCAAGGCTCACCCCTGGGCCCGCGAGCTGTAATGGCCATCCGCAACCCCTGATAAACAACGAGGCGCCCGCAGGCGCCTCGTTTTTTTCATCTCCAATCAAAGCGATATGCCTGAGAAGGACATAAAGCCGAGGGACATCAGCCCCGCCACGATAAAGGTGATGCCGATGCCCCGCAGCCCCTCGGGGACATCGGCGTACTTCAGCTTCTGGCGCAGTCCGGCCATGGCGACAATGGCCAGCAGCCAGCCAAGCCCCGAGCCAGCGCTGTAGACCAGCGACTCGATGAAATCGTAATCCCGCTGCGCCATAAACATCACCCCGCCAAAGATGGCGCAGTGCACCGTCAACAGCGGCAGATAGATGCCGAGTGCCTGATAGAGCGCCGGAACGTACTTGTCGAGCACCATCTCCATCACCTGCACCAGCGCCGCCAACACCCCGATGTAGATGATGTAATCGAGAAATCCCAGATCGAATTCGCCGAAAAAGGTGCTGCCTGCCCGCAAGATATGGCGGTAAATCAAGTTGTTGAGGGGAATGGCGATCACCATCACCACCAAGATCGTCATACCAAGGCCAAAGGCGGTGTTGATGTTCTTCGAGACGGCCAGAAAGGTACACATCCCCAGAAAGAATGCCAGGGCGAGGTTCTCGACAAAGATTGAGTGAATAAACAGGTTGAGGTAGTAGTCCATAGGGTGTGCTCACCAGGTGTTTGCGCAAAGAGAAAGTCTGCCTCTGGCCGATGGCCAGCAGCATGGACGAAACAACAGAAAGCGCGGACGCAGCACCGGACGATAGAGCGCAGGCTGCAGGTGTCAGCCTGCCCCGTCAGTCAATCGGGAGCGTTAAATCCGTGTGAAAACGTGGATGAGCGTCCGCCAGCCGGGTGAGCTAGTCGCCGTGACAGAAACGATATTGCAGGTGGCGACAGCGCAGCAGCCGTCGGTGCAAATAACCGAAGTAGACGGGGAGCTGCCTGACATAGAGAAGAGGGAGAACCAGTAGCAGACCGCAGAGCAGGCCGAGGATATCGTGCTGGAACCAGGCCAGCACCATCTGATAGCGCTCGGAATGAGTGGCCCCTTCGAGTCGCCGCCCCAGCTCGAAGCCGAGTCGCCACTGGGAGGCAGGAGGAAGGCCGACACTGTTGACCAATCCCGGATCGGATTGCTCATGCAACTGCATCGAGACCTTCTGCCTGACCGACGCCTGATGAGGTGTTGCAGTGACCCCTACCGCAGCGAAAGCGGCAAACCACAGCAGGCTGGCGATAGCGAGGACCATCGCCCAGGTCGATAGTCGGCCAAAAGGCAGCAAAGAGTCAGTCCCGTTCAAACAACAAAATGATGCGGGGATGAATGTATCACAACGCCTCTTTTTCTTGAATTTGAAACCGTACTAACTGACGTAAAACGATACTAAAAACCCTCTTTCTAAGAAAGCCAGCAATTAAATACCAACATAACAAGGCGGTAGAGTCACCCCCGGGCCCACAGTAAAACGGCCACCCGAGGGTGGCCGTTGTCAGCGATCAGAGCAGCAATGCTACCTGCTCAGAGACCGGCCGCCTCCAGATGCTCCACCAGCAGCTGCACACTGCGGTTGCCGCGCCACTCGTTGACGTCAAGCCGGTAGACAAGCCGCACCCGCTTGACCGAGGCATCGGGCCAGCGCTTGAGATCGACGCCGAAGGCGATGGCATCCACCGCGTGGCCAGAATCGGTAGTCAGCATCATCTTGAGGTGCTTCTCCCCCACCAGCCGCTGCTGCACCAGCACGAATTCGCCGTCAAACAGCGGCTCGGGGAAGGCCTGACCCCAGGGGCCGGAGGCGCGAATAAGCTCCGCCAACTCGAGAGTGAGCTCGTCCGGCAGCAGCTCGCCATCGGTGAGCAGCACCCCGGTCAAGAGCTCCGGCGTCACCAGCTCGCTGATGACCGCCTCAAAGGCCCGCCCGAACGCTTCGATATTGGCCTTGGGCAGGGTCAGCCCCGCCGCCATGGCGTGGCCGCCAAACTTGCCCATCAGCCCCGGGTGGCGGGTGTCGAGCAGTTCCAGCGCATCGCGCAGATGCACCCCGGGGATGGAGCGGCCAGAGCCCTTGAGCTCGCTCTCGCTGCTCTCGGCAAACGCGATGACCGGGCGGTAGTACTTCTCCTTCACCTTGGAGGCCACCAGCCCCACCACCCCCTGATGCCACTCGTTGCGGTGCAGCACTATGCCCGACGGCACCTCGCCATCGTGAAACCGGATCTGCTCCAGGGTAGCGAGGGCCTCCTGCTGCATCCCCTGCTCGATCTCCTTGCGCTCCTGATTGAGGCTGTCCATCTCGGCCGCAAGCTGGCGCGCCAGCTTGAGATCATCGCAAAGCAGACAGGCGACCCCGAGGGACATGTCATCGAGGCGCCCTACCGCATTGAGGCGTGGCCCCAGTGCAAAACCAAGGTCGGAGGCAGTGAGGCGACGACCATCGCGGCCCGACACATCCACCAGCGCCTGAATGCCGGGGCGACAGCGCCCGGCCCGGATCCGCTGCAACCCCTGATGGACCAGGATGCGGTTGTTGCCATCGAGGGCCACCACGTCGGCGACCGTGCCGAGGGCCACCAGATCGAGGTAATCCGCCACATTGGGGGCGCGTAGCCCTTGCCGTTCGTACCAGCCAAGCTGACGCAGATGGGTGTTGAGGGCCGCCATCAGATAGAAGGCCACCCCCACCCCGGCCAGGGACTTGGAGGGAAAATCGCAACCGCGCTGATTCGGGTTGACGATGGCATCGGCATCAGGTAGCTCCTGACCCGGCAAATGGTGATCGGTAACCAGTACATGCATCCCGGCCGCCTTGGCCGCCGCCACCCCGGCGATGCTGGAGATGCCGTTATCCACCGTGATCAGGAACTCGGCGCCGCGGGCCACCGCCAGCTCGACGATCTCGGGGGTGAGGCCATAACCGAACTCGAAGCGGTTGGGCACCAGAAAATCGATATGGCGCCCCCCCATGGCGCGCAGGGCCAGCACGCACAGGGCCGAGCTGGTGGCGCCGTCGCAGTCGAAGTCGCCGACGATAAGGATCCGTTTTTGCGCCGTCAGCGCCTCCGCCAGCAGCGGCACCGCACGCTCCATCCCATAGAGGCGCTGGGGAGGCAGCAACTGGCTGGCGCTGCGCTCGAGCAGAGCGGGATCCTCTACGCCACGGCTGGCGAAGATTTGACGAAGCAGGGGGTGCAGGGTGGCGGGGAGATGGGAATCATCAACTCGCGGACGACGACGGATTTGCAGGGGCATCAATGTGATCCAGTATCTTGAGCAGTTGTTCCGGGCTCTGGTAGCCCCTTACCAGATCTCCATCAGAGGAGACCCAGGCAGGCAGTACCTTGACCCCCAACCACTGGCTCAGGCCAATATTCTCGATAAGGGTCTCACTACATTCCTTTTGAGGCAAATAGGCTTTGAAGGGATCATTCTGTAGCAGGGGATCCTTGCACCAGTGGGAAGCCTGTCCTGCATGTTCAATCACGGGGTAGAGCTCGACACTGACCCCGGACGCCTGCAGATGTTGCAGCGTGCCGGACAGCTGGCGACGAGCGGCATCCTGCTCACCGAAAAAGAGCGCAACCCGATGACGCTCATTACTGGCCTGGAGAACGACCGGTGTATGGGTCACCTGGGACAAGCCCAGTCGACGCTGCTCGCGCATGCCCGAGATGGTGAGATTCTTCATGTTATGAGTCATATCCAGCATGACCCCCTGCACCACATAGTTCCCCTTGGCATCGCTGTAGAGCACCCCTTGCGAAGTGCCCAGCATATAGAGCCCGGGAATGGGGGTCTGTTCCACCAGATAAACAGAGACCCCTAACCGGGCGGTAATGGTCTGTTTCAAGGTTTGGGTATCCATCCCCGCTCTGGCAGCAAATGTGCACAAAAGCATCATTCCCAGTAGTAAATACTTCACTTGTTTACTCACGCGGTATGAATGAATCGACCCAGCAAACTACAGCAGCACAGCTCATCATTCAATCAGCTACTTATCAAAAAATTAATATCACTTTGTACCAAAAAAAAGGTTCCCCCCGATTGCCAAGGACTCATAACGCCCGCAAGCTAGTCAGGACGACAGGAACAACGCGGCTTAGCCTCTGTTTTTCCTGACAAGAGTTCGCCCTTTGGCAAGGGTAATCAACGCGCTATCTTGTTTAATTTCGGAGGAAATAATGAGTCTGATTCAAGAGTTCAAAGCCTTTGCCGCCCGCGGCAACGTCATCGATATGGCGGTCGGTATCATCATTGGTGCCGCCTTCGGCAAAATTGTCTCCTCTTTTGTCGGTGACGTGATCATGCCGCCCATCGGCCTGATCCTGGGCGGCGTGGACTTCAGCGACCTGGCGGTCACCCTGAAGGCCGCTGAAGGTGCAACACCCGCCGTGGTCATCGCCTATGGCAAGTTCATTCAGACCATCATCGACTTTCTGATCATCTCTTTTGCCATCTTTATGGGACTGAAGGCCATCAACACCCTCAAGAAAAAGCAGGAAGAAGAAGCCGCCGCTCCGGCAGGCCCGACCAAGGATCAGGAGCTGCTGACCGAGATCCGTGATCTGCTGAAATCCCAGCAAGGGAAATAAGCGCCATCTCCTGTCGTGTAGAGATAAAAAAACCGCCTGCTGGCGGTTTTTTGTTTTTGGGAGGACAGCCACTCAAGCTCTGGGGTGATGCTCCCCGTGCAGCGCCTTGAGTCGCTCGTTGGCCACATGGGTGTAGATCTGGGTAGTGGAGAGATCCGCATGGCCCAGCAGCATCTGTACCACTCGCAGGTCGGCGCCGTGGTTGAGCAGATGGGTGGCAAAGGCGTGGCGCAAGGTATGGGGGGAGAGCTCGCCATTAATCCCGGCCCGCAGGGAATAGAGTTTGATGCGATGCCAGAAGGTCTGGCGGGTCATCATACGGGCCTGCTTGGAGGGAAACACCACATCCGAGCTGGTGCCCCCCAGCAGCAGGGTGCGGGCCTCGCGGTAGTAACGCTCCAGCCAGTGCATCGCCTCCTCGCCCATCGGCACCAACCGCTCCTTGTTACCCTTGCCAATAACCCGCACCAAGCCCTGCCGCAGGCTGATATGCTCGGCGGTGAGCCCCACCAGCTCGGAAACCCGCAGCCCGGTGGCGTAGAGCAGCTCCAGCATTGCCTTGTCCCGCAACTCCAGCGGGTCATCCACCAGCGGCGCACTCAGCAACGCATCCACCTCCGTTTCGCTTAAATCTGAGGGGAGTTTTTTCGGCAGCTTGGGCCCCTCCAGCAGCACGGTCGGATCATCGCTGCGCAGCTTCTCACGGTTGAGATACTGATAGAAACGGCGCAGGGCCGACAGGAAGCGGGCGGTGCTGCTGGCCGCAAACTGGTGATCGACCCGCCAGGCGAGGTAGTGCTGGATCTCGTCCATCCCCGCCAGCAGCAGCGAGCTCCCCTGCTCGTCGAGCCAGAGGGAGAACTTCTCCAGATCGCTGCGATAGGAGCTGACCGTGTTGTCAGACAATCCCCGCTCCAGCCAGAGGGCGTCGAGAAAGGGTTCAATCAGGGGATGGGGGTCGGGTTTGCTCATGGTGCGCTGCAATCAGGGGATCGATGGCCCATTGTAACGCGCCAACTCCTTGGAAAGACAAGGCACTTTCATTGGAAAGATAAGGCACGTTTGCCACGCACCTTGCCGGGCGGTGAAGGTCGAATGGCAATCTGCTAGACTGGCGCCCTCCCCTTACGTTACCCATCGTGTTGCCAACATGGCGCAGCCCACACGAGCATGCGAGAACGCGCCAAAAGCAAGCGAGAAAGCGCCAACAGAGAGTAGAGCGATGAAGATTGGTCTGTTTTACGGTTCCACCACCTGCTACACCGAGATGGCTGCCGAGAAGATCCGCGCCCTCATCGGCCCCGAGCTGGTGGATATTCACAATATCAAGGATGTCTCCCTGCGCCGGATGGAGGATTACGAGATCCTGATCCTCGGCATATCCACTTGGGATTTTGGCGAACTGCAGGAGGACTGGGAGTCCCGCTGGGAAGATATCGCCGATCTCCATCTGGAGGGACGCATCGTGGCCCTGTTTGGCCTCGGCGATCAGCTCGGTTATGGCGAATGGTTCCAGGACGCCCTCGGCATGCTGCACGATCAGCTGGTGCCAAAAGGGGTCAAGCTGGTGGGCTACTGGCCCAACGAAGGGTACGAATTCGATGCCTCCAAGGCACTGATCGACGATGGCCGTCACTTCGTCGGGCTGGCGCTGGACGATGCCAACCAATATGACCAGACCGATCCGCGCATCGAGCAGTGGGTCGAGCAGATCCTGAGCGAAATCCACGCCCTGCTCTGACCTTTCCCACGTTTTGGCAAAACGACCCTGAGCGCCTGGCCCTGGCCGCCGGGCGCAGTTATCGCACCGATTTTCTCAATCGGTATCATCGCATGACGCTATAGCGACTTTTTTGTGCTGGTCTGCAACAATGGACTCGACATCCCATAACAATCAGAGCCGGATGTCGGAAGCAAACGGACAGACCAGAAAAGGATATTCTATGACTCCATTCTCCCTGTTGGCCCCCGCCATCGCCCGTGACGTGCTCGATCACGCGCTGGCGCTGGGTGCCGATTTTGCCGAGCTGTTTGTGGAGCGCAAGCGCCGCAGCCAGCTCAGCCTGCTCTCCAGCCAGATAGAGAACATCAGCGGCGGCCTCGATTTCGGTATCGGCGTGCGCCTCTGTTACGGCCACAAGGTGCTCTACGGCTACACCAATCTGGCCAGCCGCGACGAGCTGCTGCGCATTGTCACCCTGCTGGCGGCCAAAGACCGCCGCGACCCCGTGGTGACCGCCACCGCCTTCGATTTCACCCGCCTGAGCGATCGCAACCCGGTGGCGCTGCCCCTGTCGGCAGACAAGCTGCTGGAGCAGAAGATCGCCTATCTGCACGCCATGGATGCAGCGGCCCGCTCCGAGAGCGACAAGGTGAGCCAGTTCTCCGGCAACGTGCTGGGCTGGGAGCAGGAGGTGGAAATCTTCAACAGCGAAGGAGTGCAAGTAGCCGATCGCCGCCACTACAACCGCATCATGGCCCAGACCATCGCCATGGAAGGGAGCGAGCAGAGCGTCGGTTACGAGGCCCCCGGCGCCCTGATGGGGTGGGAGCATGCCGATCGCATCGATCCGCGCGAGCTGGCGCTCACCGCCACCCGTCAGGCACTGGTGAAACTGGGCGCGGCTCCCTGCCCGAGCGGCACCCTGCCGGTCATCATGGAGAACGGATTTGGCGGCGTCATCTTCCACGAGGCGTGCGGTCATCTGCTGGAGACCACCTCAGTGGCCAAGAAGGCATCGGTGTTCCACGACAAGATGGGCCAGCTTATCGCCAATCCGGTGGTCAATGCGGTGGATGAAGGCTTGCAGAGCAACGCCTGGGGCTCCATCAACGTCGATGACGAGGGGATGGCTACCCAGCATACCCAGCTCATCAAGGACGGGGTACTGACCGGCTTTCTGGTGGACAGAATGGGTGCCCTCAAAACAGGCTACGCACGCACCGGCTCCGGGCGGCGCGAATCCTACAAGTACGCCCCCACCTCGCGCATGCGCAACACCTATATCGAGCCGGGCCACCACAGCCTCGACGACATGTTGGCCACGGTAGAGCACGGCATCTACGCCAAGAAGATGGGGGGCGGCTCGGTACAGCCCGGCACCGGCGAGTTCAACTTCAATGTGCAGGAGGCCTACCTCATCGAGCACGGCAAAATCACCAAGCCGCTCAAGTCTGCCACCCTGATCGGCACCGGCCCGCAGGTGCTGAAAGAGATCTCCATGGTGGGCCGCAACCTGGCACTGGCCGCCGGTATGTGCGGCTCGGTCTCGGGCTCGGTGCCCACCTCGGTGGGCCAGCCGGCGCTGAAAGTGGACAATATTCTGGTGGGAGGGAACGCCTGATGAGCCAGCTCGACATGAACCAACTGCTCACCCGCCTGCTCGACAAGGTGGCCGACCTCAACGCCGAGGCAGACATCATCGCCAATCAGGAGAAGGCCTTCTCCCTCAAGGCAGACAAGGGCGAGCTGGGTGAATACAAGGTCACCAGCAGCCAGCAGCTCGGCATTCGCCTGATCAAAGAGGGTCGGGTCGGCATCGCCTACTCGGAATCCCTCGATGAGCTGGCGCTGGATGCAATGCTGCAAGATGCGCTCGATGCCAGCCGCTTTGCCAAGGTGGATCCGGATCAGCGCATCTCGGTGGCCAATAGCCGGATCACCACAGATTGCGCCGAAATCAACCAGCCCGATACCACGCCGGTTGAGGAGAAGATCGCCCTGGCCCTGCGCCTCGAATCTGACATGCTGGCCATGCCCGATGTGAGCGGCGCCCCCTACAACAGCTTCTTTGAAGGGGAGAGCCAGCTCTGGCTCGCCAACAGTCAGGGCACCCTCTGCCAGCACGGCGAGTTTAGCGTCGGCTGCTACACCTCGGCGCTGGTGGAACGGGATGGCCGCCAGTCGATGCACTCGCAGGGGCAGTATGGCCGTCGCTTCGACGAGCTGGATAGCCAGCGACTCATCGAGCAGATCTACGCCATCGCCGATGGACTGCTGCCCGGTGAAGCGGTGCCGAGCGGTCGCTACAGCGTCATCTTCAGCACCAACTGCTTTGCCAGCCTGTTTGGCTGCTTTCAGGGCGTGCTGTCGGGCAAGTGGGCCCAGCAGGGGATCAACCCCTGGCGCAGCAAGGTCGGCCAGAGCGTGGCGTCACGCTGGCTCACTCTGGAGAGCAGGGTCTATATGCCGGGCGGCATGAACATCAAGGCGTTTGATGGCGAGGGGGCGGCCAGCTCGGATCTGCTGCTGATTGGCGAAGGGGAGCTGAAGACCCTGCTCCATAACAGCGCCACCGCCCGCCACTTTGGTGTGGCCAGCAACGGCTCGGCCGCCCGCGGTGCCCGCAGCGCCCTCGATGTGACCGCTCGCCATCTGGTGTTTGGCGCGGGCCCTCACTGTGAAGCGGAGGTGCAGAGCGGCGACTATCTGGAGCTGGTCAAGCTGGACGGTCTGCATTCGGGTGCCGATGCGGTGAGCGGTGACTTCTCCTTTGGCGCGTCGGGCTTCCTCTGCCGCGATGGGGTGCGACTGCAGCCGGTGCGCGGCATCACGGTAGCAGGCAACTTCTACCGTCTGCTGGGCGAGCTGGAAGCGGTCGGCGATACCCTGCACCACAACGACGGCAAGGGCTTCTACTCCCCGCTTATCCGTTTTGGCGGACTCTCCGTCGCGGGCAAGTAAACGCCCCAACGAAACCTGCAAGTAAGAAAAAGGCGCCTGATGGCGCCTTTTTCTCGTTATCTCGTCCGCCTTGAGGCCTGACTCAGGGCGAGAGCGGCTCGCGATGATACTCGGCGCAACCACATTCGGGACAGGTATCGAGCTGTTGTGGGTGCAGCACGGTATGGCGCCAGCCACACTGGTCGCACACCATGACCCCGAGCCCCACCCAGTCGCCCGCCTCATAGACCCCCTTATGCTCCAGCTCGTCAGCCAGCTCGCGCCACTCCACCTGGGCGCGGTCGGTCACATCCGCCAGCCAGGACCAGGCGGTGTCTTTGAGGGCCAACATAAAGGCAGACTCTTCCAACTGCGCACTATCGTCATGGCGCCCCTCGTCATAGTTGCCCAGATCCCGCTTCACGTACTCGGCGATGAGCGCCAGCTCGTCCTGAGTCAGGTCGCTGGCCGCCTCCAGATAGGCCTGCACCTTGGCAATCATCCGGTTGAGGCGCTCCCCCTGGAACTCTTCAGTCTCTTGCCACTGTTTTTGCAGCTCGGTAATGAAGGCTTCGTACCCTTTTTGACGTTTGTCCATGGCTCTAACTCCTCTACTAAACCCTGATCTGGCCCGGCTTAAGGCCCAAGGGACGCTGGCGGTTGTTGCCGCCGCAGGATATGGGTATTCTATTGCGATTTCCCAGCTGATTTATCTATTCATTTCACAGATCCGGATGTCACCAATGCAAGAGCAATACGTTCCCCAATCAATCGAACCAGCAGTGCAAAAGCACTGGGATGCCAAGAAAACCTTCAAGGCCGTGGAGAAGGTAGACAAGGAGAAGTTCTACTGCCTGTCCATGTTCCCCTATCCGTCTGGTCGACTACACATGGGGCACGTTCGTAACTACACCATAGGTGATGTGATCTCCCGTTATCAACGCCTCAATGGCAAGAACGTGCTGCAACCCATAGGTTGGGATGCATTCGGTCTGCCGGCCGAGAACGCCGCGATCAAAAACAATACCGCACCGGCGCCCTGGACCTACGAAAACATCGAATACATGAAGAACCAGCTGAAGATGCTGGGTCTGGGTTATGACTGGGATCGTGAAGTCGCCACCTGCAAACCGGATTACTACCGCTGGGAGCAGTGGTTCTTCACCAAGCTCTACGAGAAGGGTCTGGTCTACAAAAAGACCTCCTCCGTAAACTGGTGCCCGAACGACATGACCGTACTGGCCAACGAGCAGGTGGTCGACAACTGCTGCTGGCGCTGTGACACCCCGGTGGAGCAGAAAGAGATCCCCCAGTGGTTCATCAAGATCACCGACTACGCCGAAGAGCTGCTCAGCGACATCGACAATCTGGAAGGTTGGCCGGAGATGGTCAAGACCATGCAGCGCAACTGGATTGGCCGCTCCGAAGGGGTCAACATCAGCTTCGCTATCGAGGGTCAGGCTGAGCAGCTGGAGGTCTACACCACCCGCCCGGACACCTTCATGGGCGTCACCTATGTCGGTATCGCCGCCGGTCACCCGCTGGCGCTGCAAGCAGCCCAGAACAATCCGGAGCTGGCCGCCTTTATCGAAGAGTGCAAGAACACCAAGGTAGCCGAAGCAGAACTGGCCACCATGGAGAAGAAGGGCATGGCCACCGGCCTCTATGCCATTCACCCGCTGGATGGCCGCAAGGTACCGGTCTGGGTCGCCAACTTCGTGCTGATGAACTACGGCACCGGCGCCGTAATGGCGGTTCCGGCCCACGATCAGCGTGACTTCGAATTCGCCACCAAATATGGACTCGACATCAAGGCGGTGATCAAGCCGGTTGATGGCGACGTCGACGTGAGCGAAGCGGCTTACACCGAGAAGGGCGTGCTGTTCAACTCCGGCGAGTTTGACGGTCTCGACTTCCAGGGTGCCTTCGATGCCATCGCCAGCAAGCTGGAAGGGCTCGGCAAGGGCAAGCGCACCGTCAACTACCGTCTGCGTGACTGGGGTGTCTCCCGTCAGCGTTACTGGGGTGCCCCCATCCCGATGCTGACCCTGGCTGACGGCTCCGTGGTGCCGACGCCGGAAGACCAGCTGCCGGTACTGCTGCCGGAAGACGTGGTGATGGACGGTATCCAGAGCCCGATCAAGGCTGACGCCGAGTGGGCCAAGACCACTTACAACGGTCAGGAAGCGTTCCGCGAGACCGATACCTTCGACACCTTTATGGAGTCCTCCTGGTACTACGCGCGCTACTGCTCCCCGGACTACGACAAGGGCATGCTGGATCCGGCTGCTGCCAACCACTGGCTGCCGGTGGATCAGTACATCGGCGGTATCGAGCACGCCTGTATGCACCTGCTCTACGCCCGCTTCTTCCACAAGCTGCTGCGTGACGCGGGTCTGGTCAACAGCGACGAGCCGTTCAAGCGCCTGCTCTGCCAGGGCATGGTGCTGGCCGATGCTTTCTACTACAAAGACGAGAAGGGCGGCAACGTCTGGGTCAGCCCGACCGACGTCAAGGTAGAGCGTGACGAGAAGGGTCGCATCACCAAGGCCATCGACAACGAAGGCCGTGAGGTAATGCACTCCGGCATGACCAAGATGTCCAAGTCCAAGAACAACGGCATCGACCCGCAGCTGATGGTCGAGCGTTACGGCGCCGATACCGTCCGTCTGTTCATGATGTTCGCCTCTCCGGCAGAAATGACGCTGGAGTGGTCCGACTCCGGCGTAGAGGGTGCCCAGCGCTTCCTGCGTCGCCTGTGGCGCGTCACCTTCGAACACGTTTCCGGTGGCGCCGTTGCCGCACTGGATGTAGCGGCTCTCACCAACGAGCAGAAAGCGGTACGCCGTGAACTGCACAAGACCATCGCCAAGGTGAGTGATGACGTGGGTCGCCGTCAGACCTTCAACACCGCCATCGCAGCCATCATGGAGCTGATGAACAATCTGGCCAAGCTGGGCAACGACGAGCAGGACCGCGCCCTGATGCAGGAAGCGCTGGAAGCTGTGGTAGTCATGCTCTACCCCATCACTCCGCACATCGGCTTCGAGCTGTGGAAGATGCTGGGCAAGGGCGACGACATCGATCACGCAGCCTGGCCGGTGGCCGATGAAGCGGCCATGGTCGAGACCGAGAAGCTGGTGGTGGTACAGATCAACGGCAAGATGCGCGGCAAGCTGACCGTGCCGGCCGAGATCAGCCAGGCCGACGTCGAGAAGCTGGCGATGGCTGATGCCTCGGTACAGAAGTTCACCGACGGTCTGACCGTGCGCAAGGTGATCTATGTACCTGGCAAGCTGCTCAATATTGTCGCTAACTGATCGGCTGCCAACTGATCATTGCCAATCTGTGACAGCAAACGGATGATAACGGCGGGCCCTGCGCCCGCCGCTTTCCCTTAATGCAAAGAGGATTTTCTATGGGCACCATCTTCACCCGCTGGATGGCCATCGTGCTGGCTGGTCTGCTGCTGCAAGGCTGCGGTTTTCACATGCGCGGCACCGGCATTCCGGCCGAGCTGATGACCATGAAGGTCGTGGGCGACAACAAGAGCGACTTCTACCGGATGGTCACCACCCGCCTGAAGGCCTCTGGCGTAACTCTGGCCGACAAGGAGGGTATTCCGGTGCTCACTCTGGGCGGCATAGGCAGCACCAGTCAGGTCGCCTCGGTCAACGCGCTGGGGACGGACACCGAATATGTGCTGGGCTTCACTACCCAGTTCACCATCTCGGCCCCCGGCAAGCCGACCCAAGTCTTCCCCATCAACTTCAACCGCAGCTTCCTCAACAAGCCGGATGCCGCGCTCGCCTCCTCCCGTGAGCAGGAGCAGCTCAACCGCGAGATGCAGGAGCAAGCGGCCAATCAGGTGATCCGGCAGTTGAGCCAGGTCAGCTTCTGATGCGAGTATTTTGATGAGAGTCTACCCGGAACAATTTGGTGACCACCTCAAAGCAGGGCTTCGGCCCTGCTATCTCGTTTTTGGCGACGAGCCCCTGCTGCGACTGGAGGCCATCGATGCCATCCGTCAGGTCGCCCGCAAGCAGGGTTTCGATGAGCGCCACACCTTCGTGGTGGAACAGGGGCTGGACTGGAATCAGGTCTACGATGCCTGTCAGGCCATGAGCCTCTTCTCCGCCCGCCAGATCATCGAGCTGGAGCTGCCCGCCAAGGTGGACAAGGATCTGGCCGCCCGCATCAGCGAAATTGGCAAGCAGCTTCATCCCGACCTGCTGCTGGTGCTGAGCGGCGGTCGCCTCAACCAGACCCAGATGAAAGCAGCCTGGTTCGACAAGCTCTACCAGATTGGCACCTATGTGCCGGTCAACCATCCGGAACCCAAGTTCTTTCCGCGCTGGATGAGTGCCCGTTTTGCGCGTTTCGGCCTCAAGGCGCTGCCGGATGCCATCAACTTCATGTGCCACTCCTACGAGGGCAACCTGCTGGCCGCCAGTCAGGAGATCGAGAAGCTGACCCTGCTCTCGCCGCCCCAGCCCATCAGCGTCACCTATCTGCAAGAGACCATTATCCGCCACGCCCACTTCACCCCGTTCCAGCTGGTCGATACCCTGCTGGAGGGGAAGGTGAACCGGGCCCAGCGCATTCTGGCAGCTCTGCGGGCCGAAGGCACCGAGCCGGGGATGCTGGCCTGGACCCTCTGCCGCGAGCTGGAGCAGCTGACCGAACTGTCGCTGGCGATGCGCAACGGCCAGCCGCTGGGGGAGCACTTCAGCCGCCTGCGCATCTGGCAGAGCCGCCAGCAGCTCATTCAACAGGCGCTGACTCGTCTCCCCTTCGCCAAGTTGCAACAACTATGGCAGCTGATGGCGCAACTGGACGATGCCCAGCGCCGCTTCGATACCGAACAGGCGTGGCTGATGCTGCAGACCATTGCCCTCGGCTTTCGTGATGGCACCCCGCTGCCGCTGGTGATGGAGAGTGCGCCATGCTGAAGGCGCCTGTCGGTTTGCTTGGCGGCACCTTCGACCCTATCCATATCGGTCATCTTCGCCCGGCCATCGAGGCGCGCGATGCCCTCGGGCTGGCCGAAATGCGGCTGATCCCGAACCATATCCCGCCCCACCGTGACAATCCGTTCTGCTCCAGCGAACAGCGCCTTGCCATGGTCAAACTGGCGGCGGCGGAGAACCACCACTTTGTGGTAGATGAGCGGGAGCTGAGACGGGACAAGCCCTCTTACACCATCGATACCCTGATCGAGCTGCGTCATGAACTGCCCGATACGCCGCTCTGTTTTCTGATGGGGATGGATTCCCTGCTGAGCCTGCCAAGCTGGCACCGCTGGCAGGAGCTGCTCGACTATGCCCATCTGGTGGTGAGCGTACGGCCGGGCTGGCAACCGGATTATCCGGCCGAGGTGGCGCAGTTGCTGGCGCGCCAGCACACCACGGATGCCAACGCGCTGCATCTGCGTCTGTCCGGCCATATCTGGCTGGCGGACAACCAGCCCATCGAACTGTCAGCCACCCGACTGCGGGCCTTGCTGGATGCGGGACAAGACACCCGCTACCTCTTGCCCGAGTCGGTTGCGCACTATATTGATCAACAGGGGCTCTACCGCGCCAACCGCCGCTAGCCTCTGTCGTAATCCCGCCTCACCCGATGGGAAACGGGAGTGACCATGATATAATCCGCCGCCCTGACGCAAACGCTGCGCGCCGGAATACAGGAGAGACTCATTGCAAGGCCAAGAATTGCATGCCTTTATCATCGACAAGATCGATGACATGAAAGGCCGCGACATCATCACCCTCGATGTACGCGGCAAATCCAGCATTACTGACACCATGATCATCTGTTCCGGCAACTCCAGTCGTCACGTCAGCGCCATTGCCCACCATCTGGCCAGCGAAGCCCGCCACGCGGGTCTGGATCTGCTGAGCGTGGAAGGACAACTGAGCGGTGAATGGGTGCTGGTAGATATGGGCTCGGTGATCGTGCATGTGATGCAGGATGAACATCGTGACTTCTACCAACTGGAAAAGCTGTGGAGCGGTGCCGCTCAAATGAATACGCAATAAGAGCACAAGTGTAACGACCATGAAGATCCAGTTGATTGCGGTGGGCACCAAGATGCCCGCCTGGGTAGAGCATGGCTTCGAAGAGTATCGTCGCCGCTTCCCCAAAGACATGCCATTTGAACTCGTCGAGATTGGCGCAGGCAAACGGGGCAAAAATGCCGACATTCCGCGCATCCTGCAGAAGGAAGGGGAAGCCATGCTGGCGGCTGCGGGGCGCTCGCGCATCGTCACCCTCGACATTCCGGGCAAGCCCTGGACCACGGAGCAGTTGGCTACCCAGCTGGAGGCGTGGAAACTCGATGGCCGCGATGTCGCGCTGCTGGTAGGCGGGCCGGAAGGCTTGTCCCCCGAGTGCAAGGCTGCAGCCGAACAGAGCTGGTCACTGTCACCGCTCACCCTGCCCCATCCGCTGGTGCGGGTGCTGGTGGCAGAGAGCCTCTACCGTGCCTGGAGCATAACGACCAATCACCCTTATCACAGAGAGTGAACCATGCCGCTCCTGCTGTTATTGCCCCCCACAAACCCGAGGTAAAGGCATGCTGAAACAACGCATCGAGATGCGCGATCACAGTGCCGAGGGCAATCTGTTCTTCCGGCGCACCCTGGTAGCCTACATCGGCATCGTCGTGCTGATGCTGGTGCTGCTGGGCAATCTCTATTATCTGCAGGTCGAGTCCTACGACACCTACCAGACGCGTTCCAACTCCAACCGCATCCGGGTAGTGCCGGTGGCGCCACCCCGGGGTCTCATCTACGACACCAACGGCGTGCTGCTGGCGGAGAACCGCCCTGTCTACAGTCTGGAAATCGTCCCGGAAGAGACTAGGGATCTTGAAAAAACCGCTGATCAGCTGATCACCCTGCTGGGTCTGCCGGAAGGCACCAAAGAGAAGTTTCTGACCGAGGTGAAACGCCAACGTCGCTTCAAGCCGGTCCCTCTCTACGAAAAGCTGACCGAATATCAGGTGGCACTCTTCTCGGTCAACCAGCACAACTATCCGGGAGCCAGTATCGAGGCTTACCTCAAGCGCTACTACCCGTTTGGCGACACCCTGACCCATGCGCTGGGTTATGTGGCCAAGATCAACACCCGCGACGTGGAGCGTCTCGAAAAAGAGGACAAACTCGCCAACTATGCCGCCACCAAGGATATCGGCAAGCAGGGGGTGGAGAAGTATTACGAGGATGAGCTGCACGGGGTGGCGGGTTATCAGGAGGTCGAGGTCAACAACCGCGGCCGGATTGTCCGCACCCTCAAGTTCCAGCCTCCGGTTCCGGGCAAGGATATCTACCTCAATATCGACGTCCGGATGCAGCTCAAGGCCCAGCAACTGCTGGCCGGCCAGCGTGGTGCCATCGTGATGATGAACCCGAAAACCGGTGCCATCCTGGCGCTGGAGTCGAGCCCGAGTTATGACCCCAACCTGTTCGTGACAGGCATATCCAGCGCCAACTACTCGGCACTGCTCAACGATCCGGCACGGCCGCTGGTGAACCGCACCACTCAGGGCATTTATGCCCCTGCCTCCACCGTCAAGCCCATGATGTCCATCATGGGTCTCAACGAGGGGGCCATCACCCCGGGCTACCGCTATTTCGGCGGCCCGAGCTTCTCCATTCCCGGTACCACCAAGAAGTTTCGCGACTGGCGCCGCTGGGGTCATGGCTGGCTCGACGTCTATCGCGCCATCGAGGTCTCGGCAGATACCTACTTCTACGATCTCGCCTATCGGGTCGGCATCGACAAGATCCACAGCTATATGACCAAGTTCGGCTTCGGTCAGTACACCGGGGTCGATCTCTATGAAGAGACCAAGGGTGTCATGCCGTCCCGTGACTGGAAAATGGCCCGTTGGCGCCAGCCCTGGTATCAGGGTGACACCATCTCGGTCGGTATCGGTCAGGGCTACTGGAGCGCCACCCCGCTCCAACTGGCCAAGGCGATCAGCATCCTGACCCAGAATGGTCACGACGTCACCCCGCACCTGCTCAAGAGCACAGCCTCCCAGGCGGGGGTAGTCGATGCCCCCATCAACCCCAATATCGCCCTCAAGCTCAAGAACGACAGCTTCTGGAAAGTGGCGCAGGATGGGATGTGGCGAGTCAACCATGGCAGTGAAGGCAGTGGCCGTCACTCGTTTGCCAAGGCGCCTTACTCCTCAGGCGGCAAATCGGGCACAGCCCAGGTAGTCGGTTTGAAGGAAAATCAGGTTTACAACATCAAGACGGTCAAGGCAGAGCATCGCGATAACGCTTTGTTCGTTGCTTATGCCCCCTTCGAGGCACCCAAAGCGGTGGTAGCTCTGGTACTGGAAAACTCCATTGGTGGTGGTGGTGGCCGGGCTGCATCGCCCATTGCACGCCAGATGCTGGATGCCTATCTGCTGCCCCCTGATCCGCAACTGCCACCGGCACCGGAAAAGCCGTCCCAACCGAGTGAGGTCGCTCCCAATGAGTAATTCTGCCCGCCAGCAGAGCATCTGGTACAAGCTGCATATCGACTTGCCCCTGCTGCTCGGTCTGCTGGCCGTGATGACCCTCTCCATGGTGGTGCTCTACTCCGCCTCCGGTCAGGATATGGACTCCATCGTGCGCCAGCTGGTGCGCGGCGGTCTCGCCTTTGCCCTAATGATCGGCCTGGCCCAGCTGCCCCCCTCCCTCTACGCCCGCTGGTCGGTGCCGCTGTTCGCCGTGGTGGTGCTGATGCTGATTGCGGTGGACGTGTTTGGCCACATCGGCAAGGGGGCCCAGCGCTGGCTCGATCTGGGCTTTATGAAGTTCCAGCCCTCCGAGGTGATGAAGCTTTCCATGCCGATCATGGTGGCGGCCTGGCTCAGTCGCCACTCGCTGCCACCCAAGTTCAGCCATGTGGTGATCGCCCTCATCATGGTGCTGCTGCCCACCCTGCTGATCGCCGCCCAGCCGGACCTTGGCACCTCCATTCTGGTGGCCGCCTCCGGCTTCTTCGTGATCTTTCTGGCGGGGCTCAGCTGGTGGCTGATCGGCTTGGCGGTTCTACTGATGCTGGCCTTTATGCCGGTGCTCTGGTTCTTCCTGATGCACGACTACCAGCGCCAGCGGGTGCTGATGCTGCTCGACCCGGAGAAAGACCCGCTCGGCCGCGGCTACCACATCATCCAGTCCAAGATTGCCATCGGCTCCGGTGGCGTCTTCGGCAAGGGGTGGCTGCAAGGGACCCAGTCCCAGCTGGAGTTCTTGCCAGAGCGCCACACCGACTTCATCTTCGCGGTATTTAGCGAGGAGTTTGGTCTGGTGGGGGTTGCCCTGCTGCTGGTGCTCTACCTCTACGTCATCAGCCGCTGTCTGTTTATCTCGATGCAGGCCCAGAACAGCTTCGAGCGACTGCTGGGCGGCGCCATCACTCTCACTTTCTTCGTCTATGTGTTCGTCAACATGGGCATGGTGAGCGGCATCCTGCCGGTGGTGGGGGTTCCCCTGCCGCTGGTGAGCTATGGCGGCACCTCCATGGTGACCCTGATGGCCGGCTTTGGCATACTGATGTCCATCCAGACTCATAGAAGACTGCTCGCCTGATGAGACGGGTCGGATTGCTGCTCTCGCTCGCCACCACGATGGCGACCGCCGCCGTGGCGCCGGATCGGTTGGCCCTGCTCGCCGACCAGCAGCAGGTGCCGCTGGCGGAGCTGCAAGCGGCCGTCGCCCGAGCCCAATTACGGCAGGAGGTGCTCGACACCATCAGCAAGCCGTGGGAGGCCAAGCCCTGGCATCGCTACCGGCCGCTGTTTGTTACCCCGGATCGGATCCGTGATGGCCAGCAGTTCTGGCAACAACATGCCGAGACGCTGGCCCGCGCGGAGCTGACCTATCGGGTGCCCGCCTCGCTCATCGTGGCCATCATAGGGGTCGAGACCTTCTACGGTCGCCAGATGGGCCGCCATCCGGTGCTCGATAGCCTCTACACCCTTGGATTTCACTACCCGGAGCGGGCGGACTTCTTTGCCAAGGAGTTTGCCCAGCTGGTGGTGCTGGCCAAAGAGGAAGGGTGGCAACTCGATGCCCTCAAGGGCTCCTATGCCGGCGCCATGGGGATGGGGCAGTTCATGCCCTCCAGCTACCGCCACTACGCCGTCGACTTTGACGGGGATGGCAAGCGGGATCTGTTTGCCAACCCGGTCGATGCCATCGGCAGCGTGGCCAACTATTTTGCCAGCCACCAGTGGCGCTGGGGCGAATCCGTGGTGGAACCGGCCCAGATCGGGTTGATGGCAGTCGAACCTCTACTCAGGCCTGAGCCCGAGTTAACACAACAGTGGTCAGAACTGGCGGCGGCAGGGATTGAGCTCGCCACGCCGCTGGCCCCACAGACGCCGGTCAAGTTGCTGGAGTTTGCCCAAGCCGATGGACCGGAATACTGGGTCGCACGGCATAACTTTTATGTGATCACCCGTTACAATCGCAGCCCACTCTATGCGATGGCGGTGTATCAACTTAGCCAAGCCATTCAGGAAGCGTATGCATCTTCGTCACAAACTCCTCCCGCTCAGCCTGAGCTTGTTGCTGGCCGCCTGTAGCAGCCAGCCGGAACAGAGCGCCCCCGTAAAGCCGCAAGCACCGGTCAACAAGCCACCCGTTATCGAGATCCCGCAAGCCACCGGCGCCATTCCGCGCCCCGAGCCCCTGAGCGCGAGCGGCAACCGGGACTACTGGATCGGCAAGCAGAAGCACGAGGTGTGGCGCGACATCAAACACTACAGCGAAGAGGGCACCGCCAGCTGGCTGTCGCCGGATCTGGACGGCCAGAAGACCGCCAACGGCGATGTGCTGGACAGCAAGCTGTTCAGCGCCGCCCACCGCAACCTGCCCATCCCGAGCTATGTGAGGGTCACCAATCTGGACAACGGGCTGGAGACCATAGTGCGGGTCAACGATCGCGGTCCATTCAACAGCCCGCGCCTGATCGACCTCTCCTACGCAGCGGCCAAGCAGCTGGAGATGGTCGATAGCGGCACAGCTCGCGTTCGACTGGAGCTGATCAACGACACCCCGGACCAGATGGTGATCATGGAACCGATGAAGCCCATCGAGATGACCCCGACCACCCCGCCAGCAACGGCATCCAACACAGTGGCGCAAGATGGCTTCCTGGGTGAACCGACCGCCCTGGCGATGGCGACCCCCGCCGCCGAACCCGCTCCCGTCAAGGCGCCCGCGACCACGCCCGCCAAAGCGGCACCTGTCAAGCCAGCTCCCGCCAAGACCGCAGCTCCTGCCAGCAGCGGTGATGGCAAGATGATCCAGGTACTGGCCAGCGGCTCCCGGGATCGGGCCGAGGCGATGGGCAAGGTGATGACCCAGCGCCATGGTGTGCCCTACCGGATTGAAGCCCATGGCGCCATCTTCCGGGTCTTGATCGGCCCGGTGGAGGCGGATAAACAAGCCGCACTGCTGGAAAAAGTACGGCAAGGGGGACTGGAACAGGCCTTTATCGTGCCCTGATCCCTCCTCTGACAGCGGCGGTGACCAATCTCCCGGCCCCGCCATCACGTCGCTTTATGGCGTGATGGCAGGGATTGATGGATAAAAAACCAGTCATGATCGCCATGTCGGACTATAACCTGCGGGCGCATCTGGTATAGTTAGGCCCGCATTTTATCCCCATCTGGCTCGCAGGAATTTCAAGATGTCCAAATTTGCCCGTTCAGTTCTTCTGGCCTCACTGATCAGCGTAACCGCTCAGGCCAATACGCCGGTGCCGACACCCACGCCGAACGCCAACCCAGTGGTGGTTCCCGCCGCGCCGGAGATCTCCGCCAAGGCCCATATCCTGATCGACTACTACTCCGGTCAGGTGCTGGCCGAGCAGAACGCCGACGAGCGTCTGCCCCCTGCCAGCCTGACCAAGATGATGACCTCCTACATCGTTGGCGACGAGCTGCACAAGGGGAACATCAAGGGCACCGACATGGTGACCATCAGCCAGAACGCCTGGTCCAAGAACTACTCAGACTCCTCCAAGATGTTTATCGAGGTGGGCAAGCAGGTCTCTGTCGATGACCTGAACAAGGGCATCATCATCCAGTCCGGCAACGATGCCTGCGTCGCCATGGCCGAACATCTGGCCGGCAGTACCGACTCCTTCGCCAGCCTGATGAATGCCTGGGCCGCCAAGCTCGGCATGAAGGACACCCAGTTCAAGAACCCCCACGGTCTGGATGAAGAGGGTCACTACAGTACAGCCCGTGATATGGCCCGCCTGGGTCAGGCACTGATCCATGATCAGCCGGAGGAGTACAAGATCTACTCCCAGAAATCCTTCGTCTTCAACGGTATCACCCAGCACAACCGCAACCGCCTGCTGTGGGATCAATCCCTGCAAGTGGATGGCATCAAGACCGGCCACGTCAGCCAGGTCGGCTATAACCTGGTCTCCTCTGCCACCAACAACGAAGGCATGCGCCTGATCGCCGTGGTACTGGGCGCCAGCAGCGAAGCCTCCCGCGCCGCCGAGAGCAAGAAACTGCTCACCTACGGCTTCCGCTTCTTCCAGAGCCTGACTCCGTACAAGGCAGGCACCGAGCTGGTCACCCAGAAGATCTGGATGGGCGACAAATCTGAAGTGAAACTGGGCGTCGACAAGGATGTCTCCGTGCTGGTCACCCGCGGTCAGGGCAACAACCTCAAGGCAGACTTCCAGCTCGACAGCGAGCTGAAAGCCCCGTTGGCCAAGGGTCAACGCGTTGGTACCGTGTTCCTGAAGCAGGGTGACAAAGAGATCAAGCAGGTACCGCTGGTCGCTCTGGAAGAGGTGCAGGAAGGTGGCTTAATGAGCCGTCTGTGGGACTACCTGGTACTGCTGGTCACCAGCTGGTTCAAGTAATCCGACGCACAATCCTCACCAAACAGCGGCGCCAACAGGCGCCGCTGCTGTCTGCGCCGGACAATGGCAGTGAATAACCCTGTAAACTGCAGGTTCCGCCTTACCCTGATTTGTGGTAAAAAGCAGCACTTCCATCCTTGTCTGACCGCTCCCGGCCTTGATCCCGGAGTGTGCGGCGCCCATATAGGGTTTAGCCGCACCCATACAGACTTGAAATGGCGGCCTCCAAGGGCCATCGGCCACTAGCCATCCAAGATGAAGTCATCATGCTGATGACGAAAAAGGTGAGTAAATGAATACCAAGTTTGATGAACTGCTGGAGTTTCCCTGCAAATTCCCGTTCAAGGTACTCGGCATCGCGGATCCTGCGTTGCCGGATATGGTGGTTGAAGTGCTGCAGCAGCATGCTCCGGGCACCTACAGCCCGACCGTCCAGCCCAGCTCCAAGGGCAACTATCACTCGGTTCGCGTGACCGTGACTGCCCAGAGCAAAGAGCACATCGAAGCGATGTACACTGCGCTTGGCAAGATCGAGCTGGTGAAATACGTACTGTAATTTCTCTCTCGCCCCGTTCTGCGGGGCGACTGTTTTTGGCCGCAGCACGCCACGAGGACACCATGTCATCCCAGATCCCCGCTCAGCACAGCCTGATAGTCAGGCAGCTGGGTCGCCGCCCCTACCAGCCGGTATGGGACGCCATGAAAGCCTTCACCGACAACCGCACCAGCGACACCCCGGACGAGTTCTGGGTGGTCGAACATGACCCCGTCTACACCCAGGGCCAGGCCGGCAAGGCCGAACACCTGCTCAATCCGGGCAATATCCCGGTGGTGCAGAGCGATCGCGGCGGTCAGGTGACCTATCACGGCCCGGGCCAGCTGGTGCTCTACGTCCTGGTGGATGTCCGCCGCTGCAAATTCTCGGTGCGCGAGCTGGTGACCGCGCTGGAAACAGCCATCATCAACACCCTGGCCAAAAGCAATATCCAGGCCTATGCCAAGGCAGATGCCCCCGGGGTCTATGTGAAAAATGACCTTGGCATGGAGGCCAAACTTGCCTCGCTGGGACTGCGCATCCGCAAGGGTTGCTCGTTCCACGGGCTGGCCCTCAACATCAACATGGACATGACCCCCTTCCTGCACATCAATCCGTGCGGCTATGCGGGCATGGCCATGACCCAGACCAGCGCCCTGGGCGGCCCGCAGAGCGTGGCCGAGGCGCAATCCATTCTGGTGGCCGAACTGGCCAGCCTGATTGGCTATCAGACAATAACAAACACCGAGAGTGAATCATGAGCAAACCCGTTCGTATGGAGCCGGGCGTCAAGCTGCGCGATGGCGACAAGATGGCCCTGATCCCGGTGAAATTCATGCCGGATCCCAACGAAGAAATCCTTCGCAAGCCGGACTGGATGCGGATCAAACTCCCCCCTTCCAGCCAGAAGATCGAACACATCAAGAGCACCTTGCGCAAGAACAAGCTGCACTCGGTCTGTGAAGAGGCTTCCTGCCCCAACCTGGCGGAGTGTTTCAACCACGGCACGGCCACCTTCATGATCATGGGCGCGATCTGCACCCGTCGCTGCCCCTTCTGCGACGTGGCCCACGGCCGCCCGCTGGCACTCGATCCGGAAGAACCGAAGAAGCTGGCGCTCACCATCAAGGAGATGAACCTCAAGTATGTGGTGATCACCTCGGTGGACCGCGACGATCTGCGCGACGGCGGTGCCCAGCACTTCGCCGACTGCATCCGCGAGATCCGCGAGCACAGCCCGCAGACCCGCATCGAGATCCTGACCCCGGACTTCCGTGGCCGGATGGAGCAGGCCCTTGAGGTGTTCCGCGAAACGCCGCCGGACGTATTCAACCACAACCTGGAAACTGCGCCGCGCATGTATCGCGTCGCTCGCCCGGGTGCCGACTACAAGTGGTCGCTGGAGCTGCTGCGCCGTATCAAGGAGATGCACCCCCATGTACCGACCAAGTCCGGTCTGATGATGGGCCTTGGCGAGACCAACGAAGAGATCGTCGAGGTGCTCAAGGATCTACGCGCTCACGGCGTCAACATGCTGACCCTGGGTCAGTATCTGCAGCCAAGCCGCCACCACCTGCCGGTCAAGCGCTACGTGCCGCCAGCAGAGTTTGACGAGCTGAAAGATGTCGCCATGGAGCTGGGCTTTACCCACGCCGCCTGCGGTCCTTTCGTGCGCTCCTCCTATCACGCGGATCTGCAAGCCAAGGGCGAAGAGGTCAAGTAACCTCGCACGATAGAGCGGCCAGTAACCGCCACCCTCGCAATGAAAAAGAGCGCCTATTGGCGCTCTTTCTGTTGGTGTCACTGACCGTTGCAGCTTGATCTACTCATCAGCCGTGGTCGAAGACCCCCTGCTGATGCCAGCGTTGCAACTGGGCCAACACCCGGGTCTCTCGCGCCGTCCACTGGGGACAGGGCCCCGCCAGCTGGGTCTTGTTGGTCTGCAGCGCTTCGTCGAGGCCAAACCAGCCGGGCACGAAGCCAAGGCGGATCTCGTAGGGCTGTGGCTGTGGCTCCACCAGTTGATCACCAATCCGGCACAAGTAGTACAGCGAGCGGATGCAGTAGGCATCGAACCCCGGCTCGCGGGCGGCGCGGTATTCCCGGGTCTCGCCAAGCAGGGTCCCTACTTCCAGCAACTCGGCACCGCACTCCTCCTTCAGCTCGCGGGCCAGCGCCACATGGTGGTTTTCCCCCGCTTCAACGCCGCCGCCAGGAAACATCAGATCACCGTTGACCCGGGAGTGGACCAGCAGCAACTCGTCGCCACGGAGTACTACGGCACGTACCGTAAGGCGTTCCAGGGTATGGCCATCGGTGATCACCTCGCCATGGACAAACGAGAGGGAAAAAGGTGCGGGCCAGCAGCTGGCCGGGGATAGTGCAATCATCAGAGCCTCAGTGCCGATAGCTGCCATGTTTCAGTTGATCGACTATTTCAGCCGCTCGCACGTCGTAGGCATCCTGATCTGTTTTGCTCAGGGTGTGATAAATACCAAAACGCCTGGCAGAGACCTCTGGCGCATCCTGAAAAGACTCACTCACCTTGCCCCACAGATAGGCCAGCCCGTACTGCTTCTGGCCCATATAGAGGGTGCTGAGGGAGGTGAGCAGGCGGCTGTTTATCTTGTCACCTTCCCGATAGAGGGAGAGGCCGTGATGCATGATGGAAATAGCTTTCTCGGGATCGCTCTTGGCGTAGGCTCCGCCAAGGGCCAGCTGAAGTTCCGGTTCGTCGAGCACCTTGTTACCTTCCAGCGCCATAAACTGCTGACGGGCCAGCTCGTTGGTGTTGTTGGTCCAGTGCCAGAGCAGCAAGTAGGGATCCTGCGAGTTGCGGGTGGCCACATCGAGCTGGGCCAACTGTTCGCCAGCCGCCAGCATCCCCTCCACCCGTGGGCTCTTCTGCTCGCGGGCATTCTTATACTCGATGTTGGTAGAGCGCTCGGCACACTTAAGATAGCGCTCAAGGTTGCGCATCAGCTCGTACTTGCGCCGATCCGTTCCCTCCTCCTTGAGATAGAAGCGGCTGCGGATCACATCGGTACGCTCGTAGCGACACCAGCCATCGTCCACCAGATCCTGACAGAGCTCGGCATGGTTGCTGCAGATATTGTGGATCCGATCGTCATTGCAGCCAGCTACGGCAAGGCCGACTGAAAGCATGATGAAGGTCTGTCGCAGGGGGAAATTGGCCATGATTCACATCTTGTTGGTAACGCGGGTTGGTAACAACTGAAGCCTCTGTCGGCCACCACCGGCTAGCAAACCGGTTACATATCCATTACAATGCGCGCGCCATATAAGGCCGCGATTGCAGAATAATATAACGAAATATAGACCCCTACACTGATCTGCATTCGACGAATTTTCTATTTACACCAACAACGTGAAATAAAGGATCTGGTCAATGACCCACGAGCACTACTTGCAAGCGTGGCAGGAGAGCCAGGAGCTCGCCGAAGCCATGCAACCCTTGATTGGTCGCCTCTACCGACAACAAGGGGTCGAGATCACCCTCTACGGCCGCCCACTGCAAAACGCCTCCACCATCGATATCCTCAAGGCCCACCGGGTCGTCCGCCGCCACCAGGGCGCTCCCCTCCCCATCCAGCAAAGCTTCCCCCTGCTTCAGGCCATCGTTGCCCTCAAACCCACCGCTGCCGAGGTAGACCTTGGCAAGCTGGCAGTCGGCTACTGGCAGGATCATCAGGATGAGGCGGGGATCGAGGACTATCTGCAAGCGCGACTGGCACCGGCCCTTGGCCGCAACCAGATGCCGCAGCCGACCGACGTGGTGCTCTACGGCTTTGGCCGTATCGGCCGCCTGCTGGCCCGCCTGCTGATCGAGCGTACCGGCGCCGCCAATCCGCTGCGCCTGCGCGCCATCGTGGTACGCGGTGGTCGCGACGGGGATCTGGAAAAACGCGCCAGCCTGCTGCGCCGCGACTCGGTACACGGTCCCTTCAATGGCTCCATCGAGGTGGATGTGGAGCGCAGCGCCATCATCGCCAACGGCACCTTCATTCAGGTGATCTACGCCAATAGCCCGGCTGACATCGACTACACAGCTTACGGCATTCACGATGCGCTGATCGTCGACAACACCGGGGTCTGGCGCGATGAGGCTGGCCTCTCCGAGCACCTGAAAGCGCGCGGTGCTGGCAAGGTGCTGCTGACCGCCCCCGGCAAGGGGGAGATGAAGAACGTGGTGTTCGGGGTCAACCATGAGGTGATAGGCCCGGATGACAAGATCATCTCCGCCGCCTCCTGCACCACCAACGCCATCACCCCGGTGCTCAAGGTGATGCAGGAGCAGTACGGCATCCGCCACGGCCACGTGGAGACGGTCCACTCCTACACCAACGATCAGAACCTCATCGACAACTATCACAAGGGGGAGCGGCGCGGTCGCAGCGCGGCCCTCAATATGGTGATGACCAGCACCGGCGCCGCCAAGGCGGTGACCAAGGCGCTGCCGGAACTCAAGGGCAAGCTGACCGGCAACGCCATCCGGGTGCCCACACCCAATGTCTCGCTGGCCATCATCAACCTGTCGCTGGAGCAGGCCACCGATCGGGAGAGCCTCAACGCCTATCTGCAGCAGATTGCGCTAAGCTCGGAGCTCCATCGCCAGATCGACTTCAGCGCCAGCACCGAACTGGTCTCCTCCGACATGGTGGGTTCCCGCTATGCGGGCATCGTCGACTCCCAGGCGACCATCGCCGAGGGGGATCACTGTGTGCTCTACGTATGGTATGACAACGAGTTCGGGTACAGTTGTCAGGTAGTGCGGGTGATGGAGCAGATGGCTGGCGTAGTCCGCCAGGATCTGCCTGCATAGACCGATAGAGTCTACCTGCATGACCCGTCATATCCCGCAGTTTATGGCTCAATAGTTCAAGGAGAGGCCGGATGTCGTTTCAACAGGGTGAGTTTTTGCAAGCAATCAGGCAGATGCCCGCAGAGGTGTACGAGCGGCTCAAGACCGCAGTCGAGCTGGGCAAGTGGCCCGATGGCAAGCCCCTGACCGACGAGCAGAAGGCCACCTCCCTGCAAGCCGTGATGGCCTGGCAGGCGATGCATCTCGACAACCCGGAGCATATGAACATCGGCCGTGACGGCGAGATTGTGATGAAGAGCAAGAGCGAGCTCAAGCGTCAGTATCGCGATGAGGAAGAGATAGTGCGGGTCGACCTCAACCACTGAGCCTGACCCGGCAGGCCGCTCGTGGCGGCCACAACAGAGAGGGGAGCCATGATGGCTCCCCTCTTTTTTCCTATCGATGCCGGGTGACTCATCCCCCTCATCCCCCTCATCCCCAACCCTTCTCCCGCCAGGGGGAGAAGGGAGCAGGCTCGCACCTGCGAACAGTGAACGGGCCACCTGCCAACGCTCTTCATGGCAAGCCTTGCGGCCAACCGCACCTCGAGCTATCCCCTCTCCCGCCGGGAGAGGGTTAGGGTGAGGGCCGCATCGCTTAGGGAGTCAGCTCCCCGCGCAGGGACTGCTGCATCAGCTCGCGAATGCGGTGGGATGGCAAGTCTTGGCTCAGCAGGAAGTGCAGCTTGGTGAGTGCAGCTTCAGCGGTCATGTCAAAGCCCGAGATCACCCCAGCCCGCGACAGGGCGTTGCCGGTGGCATAGCCCCCCATATTGACCTTGCCGTGCAGGCACTGGCTCAGGTTGACGATGATGACGCCGCGGGCCGAAGCCTCGGAGAGCAGCGCCAGCATGGCCGGGTTTTGCGGCGCATTGCCGACCCCGAATGACAGCAGGATCAGCGCCTTCACCGGCTGTTGCAGGATGTTGGCGATCACCTCGCTGGAGATCCCCGGATAGAGGGTCACCACGCCGATGGGCTGGGGGGTGATGTCGTGCAGCACCAGCGGCCGCTCGGAGGGCACGCCCAGCTCGCCCGCCTCCAGCGAGATGGCGATCCCGGCATTGAGCAGCGGCGGATAGTTGGGGGAGTCGAAGGCGTGGAAGCCGTCTGCATGCACCTTCTTGCTGCGGTTGCCGCGATAGAGCTGGTTGTTGAAGAACAGCGTCACCTCGTGGATCGGGTAGTTGGCCGCGATATAGAGGGCGTTGAGCAGATTCTGCTGACCGTCGGAGCGCAACTCGGCCAACGGGATCTGGGAGCCGGTGATGATGACCGGCTTGTGCAGATCTTCCAGCATGAAGGAGAGCGCCGAGGCGGTGAACGACATGGTGTCGGTGCCGTGCAGGATCACGAAACCATCGTATTTCTCGTAGTTGTCGCGAATATCCTCGGCGATGCGCTGCCAATCCGCCGGGGTCATGTCGGAGGAGTCGATGAGGGGCGCATATTCGTGGATATGGTAATCCGGCATCTCGGGGCGGTGGAACTCGGGCATCCGCGCCAGACAGTCTTCCATAAAGCCCGCCATCGGCACGTAGCCGTGATCGGAACGCTGCATCCCAATGGTGCCGCCTGTGTAGGCAATGTAGATAGACTTCTTCACACCCTCTCCTCTTGATGAAGTGAACACCGCCGGAACATGAACCATGTCGGGGTGAACCACAATGTCAACGCCCGCCAGCGCCTCTGCGTGCAGCGGAAACCGGCGAATTATAGAGACTGGCGCCCCAAATGACAGCCGTTCCATGCACCCTTTTCGGCTTTTCTGCCCTCTACCTACATAGTGCTAAATGTCACAATAAACCACTAAAACGAGCATTAATACGACAAAGATGGAATTAAACGATGCTTTTTGCTACAATCCGCCGGATTTTACTAAAATCTCATCTGGATGCCTGAGCATTTCAGGCCCGCACAAGCCCCATCTTTCCTGGGGCGGGGAGATGTTTCCCCTTCTTTGTTGGCGCATGAGCCACACTGTTTTCATCCCGGCTGAATCTGTAAGTCTTTTGCTATGAAAGACACAGCCAATCAACATGGGAGTACTGAATGTTACAACTTGATTCCTACGCAACGCTGGTCGCTGCCACTCTGGTATTGCTGCTTGGCCGGGTGTTGGTTACCCGAGTCGGGCTGCTGCGTACCTTCAACATCCCCAAACCGGTAGCCGGCGGCCTGGTGGTCGCGCTGGTACTGCTGCTGCTGCGCTCCACCCTGCAGATGGAGCTGCAATTTGATACCAGCCTGCAAACCCCGCTGATGCTGGCCTTCTTCGCCTCCATCGGTCTCTCCGCCGATCTCGCCAGCCTGAAACGCGGCGGCAAGGCGGTGGTTACCTTCCTGATGGTGGTCACCGGCCTGCTGCTGGTGCAGAACAGTCTGGGTGTCGGTCTGGCGACCCTGCTCGGTCTGGATCCCCATATGGGGCTGCTGGCCGGCTCCATCACTCTCTCCGGCGGCCACGGCACCGGGGCGGCCTGGAGTGCCACCTTCTCCGAGAAATACGGCGTGCAATCCGCTGCCGAACTCGCCATCGCCTGCGCCACCTTCGGTCTGGTGCTGGGCGGCCTGATCGGTGGCCCGGTGGCTCGCTATCTGGTGAAGAAAGTGCAGGTGCCCGGTGAGGAGCACAATCAGGATGAGGCCCCCCAGGGCTTCGAAATGCCAGATATGGAGCGCCCCCTCACCACTTTCAGCGTTATCGAAACGCTGGCATTGATAGCCATCAGCCTCAAGGGTGGCGAGCTGCTCTCAGCCTCTCTCAAAGGGGGCGCCTTCGAGCTGCCGATCTTTGTCTGCGTGCTGTTTGTCGGCGTGCTGCTGCGCAACGTCCTGACCCTGCTGAACTGGCATGAGGTGAGCGATCGCGAGGTCTCCCTGCTGGGCAACGTCAGCCTGTCGCTGTTCCTCGCCATGGCACTGATGAGCCTGAAATTGTGGGATCTGGCCAGCCTGGCCCTGCCCATCTTCATTCTGCTGGCCGCCCAGACCGTGGCAATGGCGCTCTACGCCATCTTCGTCACCTTCCGGGTCATGGGCAGCAACTATGATGCAGCCGTGCTGGCGGCAGGTCACTGCGGCTTTGGCCTCGGGGCCACCCCGACCGCCATCGCCAACATGCAGGCCATCACCCAGCGCTTCGGTCCCTCCCACCTGGCGTTTCTGGTGGTGCCCATGGTGGGCGCCTTCTTTATCGACATCATCAACGCCATGGTGATCAAGCTGTTTATGGCGATGCCATTCCTGTAATTCCCTTTCCGTCAGACGTATATGATCAGAGCCCACCTTTCGGTGGGCTCTTTGTTTGTTATCGACTCGCCAGGTGACGCAGGCAGAGCCGGGGCTCGTATCCGCCACCAGGGTGACCCGCGAGCAACCCGGAATCCCTATATCCCGCACTTCCCCGAACAACAAAAAGCCCCGCACTCGACAGAGGGCGGGGCTTTTTTATCTCAGCCGGAACAGGCCGAGAGTTGCACCTTACAGGATAAAGGTCGACACCTGCTGGTTAAGGTCAGCTGCCCGTCCCTTGAGACTCTGGGCCTGATCCAGATCGCGCATGGCGGCGGCGGTGATCTCGTCACTCACATCCTTGATGGCGGTGGTGTTCTGGGTGATCTCGCCGGTCACCTGGGTCTGCTCCTCAGCGGCAGTGGCGATCTGGCCCGCCATGTCGGAGATGAGGGAGATGGCACTGGTGATCTCTTCCAGTGCGCGCACCGCCTGATCCGCATCCTGCACGCTGTTGTCCGCCAGCCCCTGACTGGTCTGCATCAGGCTCACCGCGCGGGCGGTGGTCTGTTGCAGGGTCTCGATGGTGGACTGGATCTGCTGGGTGGAGTCCTGAGTACGGCGAGACAGCACCCGCACCTCGTCAGCCACCACCGCAAAACCACGACCCTGCTCACCAGCACGGGCCGCTTCGATGGCCGCGTTCAACGCCAGCAGGTTGGTCTGCTCGGCAATCCCCTGAATGGTGGAGAGAATGCTGGTGATCGCCTGCGCGTGACGGCTCAGCTCGCCGATCACCTCGGTCGCCTGCCCCACCTCTTCAGCCAGACCATTGATGGACTGGCGGGTCTTGTTGACCAGCATCTTGCCCTGCTCACTGCTCTGGGCAGATTGCTGGGCAGCGGCGGCGGTGTTCTCGGCGTTGCCGGCGATCTCCATGGTGGCGCTCGCCATCTCGGTGACCGCAGTGGCGACCATGGTCACCTCCTGCTGCTGACGCTGCAGCTCGTCCACCGCGGCCTGGTTGGTCACCAGACTGCGCTCGGCATCGGCGTTCAGCTCGTTGGCCAGCTGGCGGATATTACCGATCAGCTGGTGCTGGCTGCCGACGAAGCGGTTGAAGCTGTTCGCCAGCTGACCCACTTCATCGTTGGCATCGATCTTGATGCGCTGGGTCAGATCGCCGTTACCATCGGCAATGCGTGCCAGTGCCTGGGAGACCTTGCTGAGCGGGCCCAGCAGCATGCTGACCAGCCAGGAGATAGCGAGGATACTGCCCACCAGCACCAGCAGCGCCATGCCCAGCTGGGTCATCAGCAGGGAGGAGAGCGGCGCTTCCAGCGCGGCCTTGTCCAGCACCAACACGAGTTCCCAGTCGGTGTCGGGGATATCGACCGCCCACAGCAGCTTGTCACGTCCTTCGTTGTCGAAGTAGGCCGCCACCAGACCGTTGCTGGCCTTGCTCTGCTCGATCAGCGCGTTGGTCAGATCATTGTCGATCTCGGTGGCCGGTTTCATCGCCTTGGCGGCATCCTTGTAGGCGATGATGGTGCCGTCTTTGTGCATCATGATGGCAAAACCATCGGCCGGCAGCTTCATCTTGGTGACGTCCTCCACCAGCGAGGCGATGGAGAGGTCACCACCGACTACCCCGCCAGAAACCGGCTGGGCCAGGGTCACCACCATGATGTTGTAAGCCACGTCGAGATAGGGCTTGGTGACAATCAGGCCGCCCTTGCCCATTGCTTCCTGATACCAGCCACGGGAGCGCGGGTCGTAGCCATCGCGGTTGATGGAGGGATCGGAGTCATTCATCTTGCCGCTGCTCTCACCGAAATAGGTGAGCTGGAAACGGCCGGAAACTTGTGCCTGTTGCAAGGCATTGAGGGGGTCGACACCGGCCTTGTTGCCAAGCGCCTGAATGACGTCGCGACGGGCGGCGAGCCAGTCGCTGACACGCTCGGCCTGCTGGGTGCCCAACCGCTGCAACTGCTCCTGGCTGCCTTGCAGCAACAGACTCTTCTGGCTGCTATAGCTCTGCCAGGAGAGCAACGAGATCACCAGCGAAAGGGCGATCACCACTGACAACAGTATCTTCTGCTTGAGTGACAGGTTTTTCATCATGTGTTCTTCTTATTGAGGTGAGGAGCGGGTTTTTCCCTAAATTGCACAACACTACACGTAGTCATTAGCGACCCGAATGGCCAAAACTGAACCTGAAAATGGGTCGGCGGGCGATATTTTCTACCGAGGTGGAGAAAAGTGCACCAGAAATTGACGGCATGAGCCGCACAAGCCAAGGCAACCCTGTTTATTCCTTCCACAATTGGCTAGAATATCCCGTTTTTAAATCACATCGACCCTGAGAGTTTTCACGATGTTCGAAGTTAATCCCGTATTAAATAAACTTAAGGAGCTGTCTGAGCGGACCGAGCTTCTTAGGGGGTACCTTTGACTATGACGCCAAGAAAGAGCGTCTAGAAGAGGTCAACGCCGAGCTGGAACAGCCGGACGTATGGAATGAACCCGAGCGCGCACAGGCGCTGGGCAAAGAGCGCGTCGCGCTGGAAAACGTGGTCGGCACCATCGACACCCTGACCCAGGGCGTGGATGACGTCGAGATGCTGGTGAGCCTGGCCGTGGAAGGAGAAGACGAAGAGACCTTCAACGAAGCCATCGCCGAATCCGAGCAACTGGAAGCCAAGCTGGTGGACCTCGAGTTCCGCCGCATGTTCTCCGGTCAGCACGACGGCTCCGACTGCTATATCGATATTCAATCCGGCTCCGGTGGTACCGAAGCGCAGGATTGGGCCAACATGGTGCTGCGCATGTACCTGCGCTGGGGCGATGCCCACGGCTACAAGCCCGAGCTGATTGAATGCTCCGAAGGCGACGTGGCTGGTATCAAATCCGCCACCATCAAGTTCACCGGCGAATATGCATTCGGCTGGCTGCGTACCGAAACCGGCGTACACCGTCTGGTTCGCAAGTCTCCGTTCGATTCCGGTGGCCGCCGTCACACCTCCTTCTGTTCTGTGTTCGTCTACCCCGAGATCGACGACGATATCGATATCGAGATCAACCCGGCGGATCTGCGGATCGACGTCTACCGTGCCTCCGGTGCCGGTGGTCAGCACGTTAACCGAACCGAATCCGCGGTACGTATTACCCACGTTCCGACCGGTGTCGTGGTACAGTGCCAGAACGACCGTTCCCAGCACAAAAACAAAGACCAGTGTATGAAGCAGCTGAAAGCCAAGCTCTACGAGCTGGAAATTCAGAAGCAGAACGCTGAGAAACAAGCCCTGGAAGAGACCAAGTCTGATATCGGTTGGGGCAGCCAGATCCGTTCCTATGTGCTGGATGACTCCCGTATCAAGGATCTGCGCACCGGCGTCGAAACCCGTAATACCCAATCGGTGCTCGACGGTGACTTGGACAAGTTTATCGAAGCCAGCCTGAAATCAGGTCTGTAAACAAGCAGGAATCACCATGTCTGAACAAACCATCACTCCGGAAGTCGACCAAACTCTCGAACTCAACAACGAGATGACCGAGCGTCGTTCCAAGCTGGCCGCCCTGCGCGCCCAGGGTAATCCTTTCCCCAACGACTTCCGTCGCGACAGCCTCTCTGGCGATCTGCACGCAGAGTTCGACGACAAAAGCGCCGAGGAGCTGACGAGCCTGGGTAAACGGGTGAAGATTGCCGGTCGCATCATGACCCGCCGGATCATGGGCAAGGCTTCTTTCGCCACCCTGCAGGACATGGCCGGCAAGATCCAGGTCTACGTCACCCGTGACGACCTGCCGGAAGGTTTCTACAACGAGCAGTTCAAGAAGTGGGATCTGGGCGACATCGTGGGTGTCGAAGGTACCCTGTTCAAGACCCAGACCGGTGAGCTCTCCGTTCACGTTTCCGATATCCGCCTGCTGACCAAGGCACTGCGTCCGCTGCCCGAGAAGCACAAAGGCCTGACCGACCAGGAAGCCCGCTGCCGCCAGCGCTACCTGGATCTGATCGCCAACGAAGAGTCCCGCAAGACCTTCATGATCCGCACCCAGGTGGTTGCCGGTATCCGCAAGTTCTTCAACGAAAAGCGCTTCATGGAAGTGGAAACCCCGATGATGCAAGTCATCCCGGGTGGTGCCTCCGCGCGTCCGTTCGTCACTCACCACAATGCGCTGGACATCGACATGTACCTGCGTATCGCTCCGGAGCTCTATCTGAAGCGTCTGGTGGTCGGTGGCTTCGAGCGTGTCTACGAGATCAACCGCAACTTCCGTAACGAAGGTATCTCGGTTCGTCACAACCCCGAGTTCACCATGATCGAGTTCTACATGGCCTACGCCGACTACATCGATCTGATGGACCTGACCGAAGAGCTGCTGCGCACCCTGGCGCAGGACATTCTGGGCGACACCAAGATCCGTTACGCCAAAGAGGGCGAAGAGGGCCTGACCATCGATTTCGGTCAGCCGTTCCAGCGCCTCACCATGGTTGAGTCCATCCTGAAGTTCAACCCGGATGTAACCCTGGACGATCTGGCTACCCTCGAGAGCGCCAAGGCCGTTGCCAAGCGTCTGCACATCGAGCTGATGAAGGGTTGGGAGCTGGGCCACGTGATCACCGCGATCTTCGAAGAGACCGTGGAGCACATGCTGCTGCAACCGACCTTTATCACCGAGTACCCGGCTGCCGTATCTCCGCTGGCCCGCCGCAACGACGTGAACCCGGATGTAACCGACCGCTTCGAATTCTTCATCGGTGGCCGCGAGCTGGCCAACGGCTTCTCCGAGCTGAACGATGCAGAAGATCAGGCCAAGCGCTTCCAGGATCAGGTTGATCAGAAAGAAGCTGGCGACGACGAAGCCATGTTCTACGACGCAGACTTCGTCACCGCACTGGAACACGGCCTGCCGCCAACGGCCGGTCAGGGTATCGGTATCGACCGTCTGGTCATGCTGTTCACCAACAGCCACACCATCCGTGACGTTATTCTGTTCCCTGCCCTGCGTCCGCAGAAGTAAGGCCCACAGAAGCCAGCTAAATCCCTTGGGTCAATCCCGAGCGTGATAGCCCATAAAAACGCCCCGCGACTGCGGGGCGTTTTTCTATCTCCTTTACCACCAAATCACTTTATAAATTCAATAATGGAATAAAGAAGATATTTTTATTCTTTGTTGTTAGACAACACGCCCTTTAATCTGGCCAAAAATCAGACCATGGAAGACGCGTGTGATGCAATTGAAGGATTCCCCATTCAACCTCTCCCCTCTCTCTGACGAGCAGCAACGTCAGCTGGGTCAGGTACTCTCGACCCTCAATACCCAGCAACTGGCCTGGGTGAGCGGATATCTCTACGGCCTCTCCCAAGCGGGCGTCCAGCCCGTTGCGACCGCCGGCGCAGAAGTCGCGGCGCCCAGCGGCAGCCTGACCATTCTCTACGGCTCCCAGACCGGCAACGCCAAAGGTGTAGCCAGTGCCATCAAAGCGCAGGCCGAGGCCCGCGGTCTACCGGTCACCCTCGCATCGATGGCCGACTACAAACCCAAGCAGCTCAAGAAAGAGAGCCACCTGCTGGTGGTAGTGAGCACTTACGGGGAGGGTGAACCGCCGGAGAGCGCCGTCGACCTGTTCGAGCAGCTTAAAAAAGGCAAGATCGGCAAGCTGGACGGCCTCAAGTTCGCGGTGCTGGGGCTGGGTGACAGCTCCTACGAATTTTTCTGCCAAACCGGCAAAGATTTTGACAACTTCCTCGCCAGCGCTGGAGCCGAGCGCATTTATGAGCTCGCCAGCCTCGATGTGGATTATCAGGATGCCGCCAAGAGCTGGAGCGAACAGGCACTCAATGCCATTGCCGCGACCCTCTCCGCCGGTACGGCCAGCAGCAGCGTGACAAGCGCTGTGCAGCAGGCGGTTGGCCACAGCCAGTACAGCAAGGAGAATCCCTTCCCTGCCCGCCTGTCGGTCAATCAGAAGATCACCGGCCGGGATTCCACCAAGGATATCCGCCATATCGAGATCAATCTGACCGACTCCGGCCTCACCTATCAGCCGGGAGATGCCCTCGGTGTCTGGTTCGACAATGACGCCGAACTTGTGGGCGAAGTGCTGGCCCTGACCGGCCTCTCTGGTGATGAAGCCACGGCCCACGGCACCTTGCGCGCCGCCCTGACCAGTCACTTCGAACTGACCCGGCTGCACGGCGGCTTTATCACAGGACTCGCTGACATATCGGACAACGCGGCGCTGAAAGACTTGGCCGGTGACAAGGCCCAGGTCAATGCACTGGTGGCCTCCGCTCAGGTGGTGGATGTGCTGAAACGCTTCCCGACCGCCCTCACGGCCGAGCAGCTGGTTGGCCTGCTGCGCCCCCTCACCCCGCGCCTCTACTCCATCGCCTCCGCCCAGAGCGAAGTGGAAGAGGAGGTGCACCTGACCGTCGGTGTGGTACGTTACCCGCAGGAAGATGGCACTGTGCGCTCTGGCGCCGCCTCCTCCTATCTGGCGGATCGGCTGATTGAGGATGGCGAGGTGCGGGTATTCGTGGAGCACAACGACAACTTCCGCCTGCCCGCCAATCCCGACACACCCGTCATCATGGTGGGCCCAGGCACCGGCATCGCCCCGTTCCGCGCCTTTATGCAGGAGCGGGAAGCTCAGGGCGCGGAAGGCAAGAACTGGCTCTTCTTCGGCAACCCCCACTTTACCCAGGATTTCCTCTATCAGGTGGAGTGGCAGCGTTATGTGAAATCGGGGCTGCTGTCGAAGATCTCCCTGGCCTTCAGCCGGGATCAGGCCAACAAGATCTATGTGCAGGACCGCCTGCGCGAGGCCGGGCTTGAGCTCTATCAGTGGCTGGAAGCAGGTGCTCACTTCTATGTGTGTGGTGACGCCAACCAGATGGCCAAGGATGTGCAGGAGGCCCTGCTGGAAGTGATTGCCGAACACGGCCACAAGAGCCGTGAGGAAGCAGAAGAGTATTTGAGCGAATTGCGTCGTGCCAAACGTTATCAAAGGGATGTCTATTGATGAGCAAACAACCTCTTTCTCACCCAAAAGCGGGACCGGTCGAAGGGCCGCTGGCCGACAACGAGCGCCTCAAGCGCGAGAGCAACTTCCTGCGCGGCACCATAGAGCAAGATCTGCAGGACCCGCTCACCGGCGGCTTTAACGGCGACAACTTCCAGCTGATCCGCTTTCACGGCATGTACCAGCAGGATGACCGCGACATCCGCCCGGAGCGCGCCGCCCAGAAGCTGGAGCCGCTGCACAACGTCATGCTGCGTGCCCGCCTGCCGGGTGGGATCATCACCCCGGCCCAGTGGCAAATCATCGACAAGTTCGCCGAAGAGCACAGCCTGTACGGCAGCATCCGCCTTACCACCCGACAGACCTTCCAGTTCCACGGGGTATTGAAGCGCGACATCAAGCTGATGCACCAGACCCTCAACAGCACCGGCATCGACTCCATCGCCACCGCAGGCGATGTAAACCGCAACGTGCTCTGCACCAGCAACCCGGTGGAGTCCGAGCTGCATCAGGAGGCCTACGAGTGGGCCAAGAAGATCTCCGAGCACCTGCTGCCCAAGACCCACGCCTACGTGGAGATCTGGCTGGACGGCGAGAAGCTGGGGGGTGACGAAGAGCCGATCCTGGGTTCCAACTACCTGCCGCGCAAGTTCAAGACCACTGTGGTGATCCCGCCTCACAACGACGTGGATATCCACGCCAACGATCTCAACTTCGTGGCCATTGCCGAGCATGGCAAGCTGGTTGGCTTCAACGTGCTGGTGGGCGGGGGCCTCGCCATGACCCACGGCGACACCAGCACCTACCCGCGCAAGGCGAGCGACTTTGGCTTTATTCCGCTCTCCCACGTGCTGGAGGTGGCGGCCGCCGTGGTCAGCACCCAGCGCGACTGGGGCAACCGGGTCAACCGCAAGAACGCCAAGACCAAGTACACCCTCGAGCGCGTCGGTGTCGAGGCCTTCAAGGCCGAGGTGGAGAGCCGCGCCGGCATCCAGTTCGGGCCGGTTCGCCCCTATGAGTTCACCAGCCGGGGCGATCGCTTCGGTTGGGTCGAGGGGATCGACGGCAAGCACCACCTCACCCTGTTTATCGAGAATGGCCGCCTGCTGGACTTCCCGGGCAAGCCGCTCAAAACCGGCATGCTGGAGATCGCCAAGGTGCATCAGGGGGATTTTCGCCTGACCGCCAACCAGAACCTGATCATCGCCGGGGTACCTGCCAGCGAGAAGGCCCGCATCGAGGGGCTGGCGCGCCAGTACGGCCTGCTGGATGACGGCGTGAGCGAGCAGCGCAAGCAGTCCATGGCTTGTGTGGCCCTGCCCACCTGCCCGCTGGCGATGGCCGAGGCGGAGCGCATGCTGCCAGCGTTTGTCACCGACATCGAGGGCTTGCTCACCAAGCATGGGCTGGCGGATGACGCCATCATCTTCCGGGTCACCGGCTGCCCCAACGGCTGCGGCCGCGCCATGCTGGCGGAAGTGGGTCTGGTGGGCAAGGCGCCCGGCCGCTACAACCTCCATCTGGGGGGCAATCTGGAGGGGACCCGCATTCCGCGCCTCTATCAGGAGAACATCACCGAGCCGCAGATTTTGGCCGAACTCGACGTGCTTATCGGCCGCTGGGCCAAAGATCGCCACGCTGGCGAGTGCTTCGGTGACTTCGTCATTCGCGCCGGCATCATAGCCCCGGTCATCGACTCCGCGAGGGACTTCTATGCCGCTTAATCAGCCGCTTAATGTCACTGAAGATGGCCGCCTTGACCTGCAGGCGCTGCTGGCCCTCGGCCGTGAGGAGCAAGTCGAGGCACTCGCGCCCCTCAACCGGGAGCTGGATACCATGAGTGCCCCCGAGCGGGTGCGCTGGGCCCTGGCCAATCTGCCGGGGGAGCATGTGCTCTCATCCAGTTTCGGCATTCAGGCGGCGCTGATGCTCCATCTGGTAAGCCGCGAGCGGGCCGACGTGCCCGTGGTGCTGACCGATACCGGTTATCTGTTCCCCGAAACCTACCGTTTCATCGACGAGCTGACCGAGCGCCTCGCGCTCAACCTGAAGATCTACCGGGCCGAGCTCAGCCCAGCCTGGCAGGAGGCGCGATTTGGCCTCTTGTGGGAGCAGGGCGTGGAGGGGATCACCCGCTACAACCAGCTCAACAAGGTGGAGCCGATGGACCGCGCCCTGCGTGAGCTGGGGGCCCAGACTTGGTTCTCCGGCCTGCGCCGGGAGCAGTCTGGCAGCCGTGGCAAGCTGCCGGTGCTGGGCATCCAGCGCGGCCGCTTCAAGTTCCTGCCGGTGATCGACTGGAGCAACAAGGATGTCTTCTACTACTTCAAAGAGTTCGACCTCCCCTACCACCCGCTGTGGGAGCAGGGTTATCTCTCGGTGGGCGATGTCCACACCACCGCCAAGTGGGAGCCGGGCATGAGCGAGGAGCAGACCCGCTTCTTCGGCCTCAAGCGCGAATGCGGTTTGCACGAGGAAAATGGCGAGAACGACGGCTCAGGCATCTAATTCCGTCTTGAAAACCCAACAGAACAACAAGGGCATCCGAAGATGCCCTTGTTGTTATTTGCCCATTAGCATTCGTCCGTCAGCGGCGCTGCCAGGTCTCGAAGCTATAGGGATGCGGGTTCTTCTCATCGGCAGGATGGCTCTCGCACTCAATCCGTTGCCACTGGCCATCGTCAAAAGCGGGGAAGCGGGTATCCCCCTCCACCGCCAGATCGATGCGGGTCAGGTAGAGACAATCCGCGCTCGGCAACATCTCGGCATAGAGATGACCACCACCGATCACCATCAACTCCTCCACCGAGCTGCCTGCCAACAGCGCCAGCGCCGCCTCGACGGAGCCCACCACCTCAATGCCCTCAGCCTGATAGTCGGGATTGCGGCTGATCACCAGATTGCGCCGTCCGGGTAGCGGTCGACCGATGGATTCGAAGGTTTTGCGCCCCATCAATACCGGTTTACCGAGGGTGACACGCTTGAAGTGGGCCAGATCGGCAGGCAGATGCCAGGGCATCTGGTTGTCCTTGCCGATCACCCTGTCGTGGGCCATGGCGGCAATCATGGAAATCTTCATGGGGCCTCTCACCGTCTGTCAGATTATGGGGCGGTTACGGTACACGACCAGAGAGGGGATCGCCAAACCGAAACTGAGGGCACCGACGATAAAGAGCGCCTTGAGGCCGTTCTCCACCGCACTCTGAATCAACTCCATGGTCACGCCGTTGATGTTGAGCTCTACCACCGCAATCATGGTTTTGAACGCATAACTGCCCGGGATCATCGGAATGATGGAGGCAACGCTGAACACCGGACGCGGTGCCAGCAGACGGCGCGACCAGTAGACGCAGACAAAGCCGACCGTGGTCGCCGCCGCCAGCGTCGCCCACTCGATGGGCATGCCATAGTGGATCAGCAGGGTACGCAGGCTGTGAGCCAGCGCACCGCCCATGGCACAATACTTCAGCATCCGTGGTGGCACGTTGAACAGCATGGCAAACCCCACCGCCGGGATGGAGGACCAGAAGGCATCCTTGGCCAGTAGCCAGAGCAAATTCATCATACTTTCCACCCCCAGATCCCCGTGACCGACATGGCGAGAATGATGCCGGTATTGATCCGTGCGCTGATGGTGAGCAGGGCAACCCCGTTCCCGCTGGCCGATACAGAGTCGACAGCCTTCATACCTTCCACCCCCAGATCCCGGTGACCGACATGGCCAAAATGATACCTATGGCGGCGCTGATGGTCAGCAGGGTCGCAGTCCCCCAGCGGGCCAGCCCCATGTTGAAGTAGCCCTTCACCATGTCGGAGACCGCATTGATCAGCGGAAAGCCCGGCACCAGCAGCAGCACGCTGGCCGCCATGGCGAGATAGGGCTGGTCACCCCAGTTGAAGAAGGTGGCGCTGGAGGAGAGCAAGGTGGCAATAAAGCCGGTGGCGGCAAAGTTGATGAGCGGGCTGTGGTGATGGCGAGCCATCAGCTGGCGCACCCGCATCGCCACGGCAGATGAGAAGCAGGTCACCAGGAAGATGGGCCAGTCTCCGCCAAACAGCAGGCTAAAGGCACCACAGGAGAGCCCCACCATGGGGACCACCAACCAGGGGTGATAGTGGAAAGGGACGATGGCTTCGAGGCGCTGGCGCACTTCACGGGCACCGATCAGCTCTTTTTCCGCCATGATGCAGATCCGCTGGATCTCGCACACCACCTGCATATTGATGCCATGTTCGCGCACCCGCCGGGTAGTGGTAACACAGCCCCCCTGATAGAGGCTGGTGAGCACGATGGCACTGGAAGAGATGGCCATCTCGACACTCTCCAGCCCCAGCGCCATCCCCAACCGCACCGTGGTCTGCTCGATGATCCGGCTCTCCGCCCCGAACTGGGCCAACATCTGACCCACCTTGACGATAATGCGGGTGATCTCTGTCTGTTGCTCCCGCGACAGCACCCGTCTTGGTGTGATACTTCTCATAATCCCTTCGAGTCGTAGCAATAAAAATTTCGGCCATATTAGCCTAACTTTTACTGTTATTCATCCACCCCTATCACAACCTGACTAATTAGTTATTACAAGAAGGAGAAAAGAAATTACATCACAAATACATTACGACTAACATTAAAAACCATAACAATCAGGTCGCCAGGAATCCCCTTTATTATGGCCTCACCGATTTGGCTGAAATATCATTCAAGGGGGTTATTGCAGATTATTTACGACGTCGATAGTCCGCCAGACGGATTATTTTACCACTGCCATCGCTTTCAGGCGGAGGGTCCCCCTCTTCTCTGAACTGGCTCATTTCGCTGCGCATCAGATAAAAAGATTCCCGCATCATGTTGGTAATCCGGATACAGCTATCAAGATTGTTTTTCGCCAGACGGCGCTGACCATCAATCTTGAACTGCAACCCGCGCAGACGGCGCTGCTGATCGGGGCGAGCTCGGGCCATCAACTGGTCGATCTGCTGCTCCAGGATCGCATCCAGCCGGGAAGGCTCTCTCGCGGCCAACTCCTTCAGGGTGTCAAAATCAGGCAACTCCATATGCCCTCCTTGGCGACTATTGCTGGCAACACACTGCGGTACCACACCATCACGTCCCAGCCATATAAATCTGTATATACGACGCGGCTAAAAAGGGTTCAATCCATCCACTGGGGACTAAACCGGACAATGGTCACTACGAGGGTGTCTATCTATTTTAATTGTGTTTGGAAACAAGCGATTGTTTTTAATTCAGGCGAGATAAAACACTTATACATTTTAGGTTGTGATTTTCTGTTTTTTATTGCAAATAAAAATCCGGGTGGCCTTATTTTGCTTCATTCGACTCTTTATCATCCATAAAATGACCAGTAGCTCCTTCCGACGATTTAACATATCTCACTGATTATGTTATTTTAATTGCCACTTTTATCGGACATTCAAGAGCAGACCATGAGCAAGGCAAAAATCGGTATCGTCACCGTCAGCGATCGCGCCAGCGCGGGCATCTATGAAGACCTCTCCGGCAAGGCCATCATCGACACCCTGAACGCCTATCTGACCTCGGAGTGGGAACCTGTCTATCAGGTGATCCCCGATGAACAGGATCAGATTGAAGCGACCCTGATCCGGCTGGCGGATGAAGAGCAGTGTTGTCTCATCGTCACCACAGGCGGCACCGGCCCGGCCAAGCGGGATGTCACGCCGGAAGCGACCGAAGCGGTGTGTGATCGCATGATGCCGGGCTTTGGCGAGCTGATGCGGGCCGAATCCCTCAAGTTTGTGCCGACCGCCATTCTGTCGCGCCAGACAGCCGGACTGCGCGACGACACCCTGATCGTCAATCTGCCGGGCAAGCCCAAATCGATCCGCGAGTGTCTGGATGCAGTATTCCCCGCCATCCCCTACTGCATCGATTTGATGGAAGGGCCGTATCTCGAGTGCGATGAAACTGTCATCAAGCCATTTCGGCCGAAAAAATAGCAAAGCCGACCATAAAAAATAATGGCGAGCCACGGCTCGCCATTATTTTTAGCTCATCTGTTCGTGCAGACAAAATGCATCGATTATTTACGGCCGAATACTTTTACGCCCGCTTTGCTGCGCTCTGAATTACCGTACACTTCGATCTTTTTCACACAACGACGCGAACCCAGTGATTTCCACTCGGTCTCTTTATCACTGCTCATCTCCCGATCGAAGCGAATGGTTTTGGTACGATCACCACCATAGGTCACCACCACCCGATCCAGGGTCAAATCACGTTCCGCCTTCACCTTGATATATTTGGTCTGACGGCAAATCACCAAAGGAATTGTCGCACCATGATCACCGGCCCCCAGCAAAATAGTCCGCCCCAGCGTGAACTGATCATCGCCAGCATGGCTGGCTGACGCCACCACCAGCAAGACACCACCCAGCAGGGTGCGCGCGGAAAAACGGGAATTCCAGATAGACATCAGGGACATAACACCTCCAATAAAAAACGGAGTGCAATAATACGGACCGAACCATAACGGAAGCTGTACCCGAACGCGCATTTGCGGCGAAAGAGGGGCGATTGCCTGAGAAAATGAAGGAATTTGCCGGTAAAAATGTGAAGGGCCGCATATTGCGGCCCTGACTGCATATGAGCGCTCAACGCTCCATGATCTGGGTCACATCTTCTTTATTAATCATCACCTCACGCCCTTCATGATCGTAATAGCGATACATACCGGTACTCTCGTCCAGCTTGGGCTTGCTCTCTGTGGTGATCATCTTGCCATCCTTGGTGCTCATGATGTATTGGGAGCTGCATGCTACCAGCCCCAGGGCGCACACCAGGATCATCATCAGTTTTTTCATAGGCGCACTCTTCTCCTTTCACCCTCACCACGAGGGTGTCATATCCAGCCTACTCCAATCCGGCAGGCAGTCGGAAACTTGCACAATAAAGTGAGATCACCATCAAAAATCAGTTACTTGCGACCACCCGGTTTGCCACTGCTACCGGTACCGGAACCACAGCCAAGTGCCAGCCGATCTGCCGCGACTCTGGCCTGCACCAGACCATAGCCATAGCTGTTGTCCCGTCCGACAGCCCCCAGATCCTGGGCGCTGCTGCGCAGGGTCTGGCGCAGTTGATCATTGCTGCACTCCAGCCGCTGTGACCAGGCCAGGGTGGCGACCCCGACCACATGAGGGGTCGCCATCGAGGTACCGCTGTAGCTGGCGTAACCACTCGGCACGGTCGACAGCACAGCAACACCGGGGGCCGCCAGCTCCACCTGATCGTTGCGTTGCGAGAAATAAGCCAACTGCTTGCTGCCATCGATAGCAGCCACGCTCACCACACTGCTGTAAGAGGCGGGATAGGACTTGCTGGTGTTGCCCGCATTGCCCGCCGCCGCCACACTCAACACATTCTGGCTGTAAGCCTGATTGAATGCCTGCTCTTCCGTCTTGCTGGGCACATTGCCCCCTAGGCTCATGTTGATGACCATGCGAGTAAAGCCACGACTGCTCATCCCCTGCTTGCAGGCATTGAGAGCCCCCACCAGGTTGGAGGTATAGGCCCAGCCGTTGGCGCCAAACACCTTGATGATGTGCAGCGGGACACTCTGATTCGGCAAGACACCGACCACGCCCATGTCGTTCCCCCCAATGGCGGCTATGGTGCCTGCCACGTGGGTGCCGTGACCGTTTTCGTCACTACTCCAGCTGCCTGTACCTGCGTTGTCACTACCCTGCACCTGCGCCCCATGGGGCAGATCCGGGTGATTGCCGCTATAGCCAGAGTCAATGATACACACCAGCACCTCTCCGGCCATACCATCGCTCAGTTGTGGCGCCTGTACCATGGGAATGCCATAAGGCAGGGTCTCGGCACTGGCATAACGCTTGGCATCCGGCTCCACCCACAGCACGTTGGGGTTGCGCGCCAGCGCTGTCGCTGCAGCAGCTGGCAACCAGAGCGCCAGCGCATGCTGCTCGGGCAGTTGCAGGGCCAGCTCGCCCCCCATCCCTTTGCTTTGGGCCAGCACAGCGGCCTCCGCCCCCGGCTTGAGTTGCACCAGATAACGAGCCCGTTCGGCAGCCATTACCCCCTGTGTCAGTACGCCTGCCACCAGCAGGCCTGTCCATATCCGTCTCATCAGTCACTCCTTCCATCGACCTGATAGCCACCAGCAAAGTGTAGTGGCAGGCTGGCGCAGGCCCGAGCGGATACAAAAAGGCCGGACATCTGTCCGGCCTCTTCTTTGAAGCGCAAGAGCGCAATCATGACTTGGCGGGCTGGCGCTCACCGGTCACGGTCGGGTTCTTGGGATCGGAACTCCACTCATACCAACCGCCGTCGTAGACGCTGATCCGTTTCCAGTCCATCAGCCAGGCGTAGAAGAAGGCCTCGGAGGCGCGCCAGCCGGTACCGCAGTAGAATGCGGCCTGCTGAGTTGGCTCGATATTCCACTGCTCCCACATGGCGAGGATCTCGCGGGCCGGCTTCATGGTGCCGTCCGGGTTGTGGAAGTCGCTCATGCTGTTGGCATCCACCCCACCGTGACCCCACTTGGCCCCCGGAATATCGCCCTTCGGCTTGATGTAGCTGTAACCTGAGGTGTTGCCGACAAACTCGTCCCAGGTACGCACGCTGACCAGTGCGCTATCGGGCTTCTTGAGCAGCTCTTTTGCCTGACTTAACGTGGTGTAGTACTCGGGGTGAGCGGGAATGGCCACGCCAAACTCCTTCACCGGCTCATATTTGTTGGGCAGACCGGTTTCGGTGCGCAGGTGCTGGATAAACCAGGCATCCAGACCACCGTCCAGCAGGCGTACATCTTCCACCCCCGCATACATCATCAGGTGCGCGGCACGGGCGGCCGCCATGGTGTTGCGACCGTAAAGGATCACTGTGGTGTCGTGACGGATGCCGTTATCCAGCAGCAGCTTCTTGAGCGCTTCGTCAGAGACCTTGTTCCACAGCGGCTCCTCTTCGAGGCTGTTGGTATCGATATAACCGGCCCCCGGGATGTGGCTGATGAGGTAGGCCTTGGGTGAACCCCAATCCACTTCAAACAGCTTCCAGTCGCCCTTGGGCGCCGCGGCAACTGGCTTGCCCTCTTGCAGATCCGCCAACCAGCGCGGATAGACCAGCTGCTGCCAGCGTGCCAGCGACTCGCGCGGTGCGGCTTGCCACCCTTGCAGCTCGAACAGCTGCTTGATCCCCTGCTTGCGCAGCAGACGGGCCACCTCGGCCACTTCGCGGGACGCACCGTAGAGGGCAACCGGACGATCGGCCTTCAGTCCCTTGATCTCGAGCGCCTTTGGCCACTCTTCATCGCTGTATTTCCACTCGGCTGAGAGGTTCTCGGCGCCCGCCACATGGCCGCCCTGCTTCTCCCCTTCCATCGGCCACCCCTGATAGAAGTAGCTGGCGCGGGTATCCAGGATGACAGCCTGTTTGGCCTTGGCATCGGCCAGCGAGAACGGTGGCAACTCCCCTGCCACGGCGGGCAGGGCACACCAGAGCAGTAAGGTCGCCAACGCGGCCTGCAGGAAGCGAAGATGTCGTTTCATGGTGATTTCTCGATTCATAGTGAACAAGGTTAAAAAATGGAGCGACCCAGCCGCTCGGCCAGCTGCTCCAGCGCCGCCGTGCCCGCCAGCGAGTTGCCGGCTTTGTTGAGCTCGGGCGACCAGACACAGACGCAGAGCTCGCCCGGGATCAGGGCGATGATACCGCCGCCGACACCCGATTTGCCCGGCATGCCGACCCGATAGGCAAAATCGCCCGCCTCATCATAGAGGCCGCAGGTGGCGAGCAGGGCGTTGACCTGCTTGGTGGTGCGAGCTGGCAGCAGTGGCACGCTCTCGCCCAGTGGCACACCACGGTTGGCCAGATAGATGAATGCCCGCGCCAGATCGACGCAGCTCATGCGGATGGCACAGGCATTGAAGTAGCTTTGCAGCACCTTGTCCACTTCGTTTTCGAAGTTGCCATAGGCCTTCATCAGATAGGCGATGGCGGCGTTGCGGGCAGAGTGCTGATATTCGGAGCGGGCGACCACCTGATCCGCCATGATGGCCGGATTGCCGGAAAGACGGCGCACCAGCTCGAGGGTACGCTGACGCGGCGCAGTGAGGCGGGTCTCCAGCAGATCGCTCACCACCAGCGCCCCGGCATTGATAAAGGGGTTACGGGGGATCCCCTGCTCGAACTCGAGCTGTACCAGCGAGTTGAAGGGCTGGCCGGAGGGCTCCTTGCCAACCCGAGCCCAGATCTCCTCCTCCTGATAGAGAGTGAGTGCCAGGGTCAGGCTCAGGGCCTTGGAGATACTTTGAATGGAGAAGGGTTCAAAAGCGTCACCGGCGGTGAACAGCTCCCCCTCGACGGTACAGACTGCGATACCCAGCCGATCGGCCGGTACCTGAGCCAGTGCCGGAATGTAGTCGGCCACCTTGCCTTGTCCCAGCAACGGGCGCACCTCTTCAAGGATGCTGGCCAGTAATTCGGATGACAACACCATAAGCAATAAGCGATTCCATGACTAAAACAGCGGTGGAGATCCCATCCCCACTGACAAAAATCCCGCCAGCGGCGGGATTTTTCAGTTACCCACAACAAGGCGCCAGATGCGGCAGCCTTGTATCAGGCCGGTTCACCGTACCAGAGGTCGAACAGTTCGGTAACGACCACGGCTTCCATCCCCTTGCCTTCCAGCCAGGATTTGACGGCAGCGCGGTCTTCTTCGGTACACTTGCCCAGTTGCTGGGTGCAGATCATCCCTTCCCAGGCCAGGTGACCGGAGCCGGCAAAAGCCAATTTACGGGGTTCAACAACCTCATCGATCATCGCATCGACTACCGCATCGATGGTCTCTTCGGCAGTGCCGACCGGGAAGTTGAAACTGATGTCGAAACCCATTTCCTGGAATTCATCGACGCGCAGTTTCTTGCGCAGGCGGCGGCTACGATTGGCCATGATAGCTCCTCAAGTTAGTTGATACGCTAGGTGTGTTGACGTGCCAGCTTAGCTGACACGCTTGAAAATCAGATCCCAAACCCCGTGGCCGAGACGGTGGCCACGTTGTTCAAATTTGGTCAGCGGACGCCAGTCCGGACGAGGCACCCAGTTGCCGGTGGCAGAGGTATTCTCGTAACCCTCGGCGGCGCTCATCACTTCCAGCATGTGCTCGGCATAGTTTTCCCAGTCGGTCGCCATGTGGAACACGCCACCGATGGCCAGCTTCTGGCGAATATCCTGGGCAAACGCAGGCTGTACGATGCGGCGCTTGTGGTGACGGCTCTTGTGCCAGGGATCCGGGAAGAAGAGCTGCAGGCAGGAGAGTGAACCGTTCGGGATCATGTGCTCCAGCACCTCGACCGCATCGTGGCAAATCACCTTCAGATTGGTGACCCCCGCTTCCTGAGCGGTACCCAGACAGGCGCCCACGCCCGGGGAGTGCACTTCAATGCCGATGAAGTTCTTCTCGGGGGCATTCTTGGCCATCTCCACCAGAGAGGCGCCCATGCCAAAGCCGATCTCCAGCACCACAGGTGCCTCGCGGCCAAACAGTGCGACCAGATCGAGCTGCTTTGGCTCGAAATCGATGCCCATGACCGGCCAGAGCTCTTCCAGGGCCTTCTCCTGCCCTTTGGTCAGGCGGCCTTCGCGACGGACAAAGCTGCGGATCTTGCGCATGAACTTGCCGTCTTCGTTAAATACATCTTGGGTCACAGGCATAATGGTCTCGTTATTTCATCAATCTGGGTAATACATCTTGTGTTCGATCCCGAGCGGGACCGCTCGCGGCTCGGCATTTCATCGACCCGCGAAAACAGGGGAGCGAATTATCCCAAGATAGGCCCAAGGCGCAAGTGTTTCGCGAAACAAATCCCTCATCTCTCTCCATTTCATTGACAACAGTTGACAAATGCCGACCCGTTCACAGAATCGGTCACGCGTCGAGTACATGCTGCCTGCGCAAATAAAACCATACACAACAAAGGATTGCAGTATGAAATACAGAGCATTGGCGTTTGCCATCACCACTTTGCTTGCGGGATGCGACACATCAACAAATGACTCACAAACCCCTGCTGCCGCCGAGCAGGCCTATGAGTATCTGGTGCAGTTGAGCTCAACCGCAGAAGGGATTGGCGCGCGCCCCACGGGGACAGAGGCAGAAACTCGTGCCGCGGCATGGATCCAGGACCATCTGACCGGTTGGGGCTACGATGTGCAACGCCAACCCTTCACCTACACCAAAAGCGGCGCCAGTAAAAACTCCCAAAACCTGATCGCTGAGCTCAAGGGCACAAGTGACAAGGTGATCCTGATCGGCGCCCACTACGACAGTACGGGCGACAAGAAAGGTTCTGAAGGAGCCACCGACAACGGCGCTGGCGTCGCAGCCCTGCTGGCAGTGGCTGAGGCGCTTAAAGGACAAACCTTGCCCTACACGGTTCGCTTTGCATTCTTCGGGGCGGAGGAGAACGGTCTCAACGGCTCCAAAGCCTATGCCGCCAGCCTCGACAGCAGCGCCGTCGCCAAGCTGCTGGCGATGGTGAACTACGACACCATCGCCGGGGGCGACATCGTCTACGTCCACTCAGCCCACTCGGACGTCGCCGAATACAACTGCACAGATCCGAGCCGCTACAGCTTCGATCCCAAGGTGCGGGATCGCCTGCTTACCCTCTCCAAACAGACTGCGACCCCGTTTGCCATTCATCCCAGCTACAGCGGTTATCCGGAAGGGGAGACTGGCAGCTGGTCAGATCACGCTCCCTTTGCCTGCCTGGGGGTGCCGATCGCCTACGTTGAAGCGACCAACTTCACCATCAACGGCGCTGATGGCTATGACGGCTACTCCCAAAGCACCAATCCAGCGCTGTGGGACTGCTATGACGCCACCACCAAGAGCGCCTGCGATCGTGACAGCGAAACCCAGTGGGGAAAAATCTGGCACACCCAGTACGACCGCCTCGACAAGATGGCGGAACTATTCCCTGGCAGAGTAGAAAGCCAACTTGGCGCCAACACCGACCTGATGATCCGCTTCCTCAAGGAACCGGGTTTGTAAGGTCAGTTGCTTGTCCACAAAACAAGATCGCCCTAACTCATTTCAATTCATGGGAGCCACACGGGCAGGTAAAATTCGGGCAGGTGCCAAACCTGCCCTTTTTTGGCGATTTTTGTGACAATCATTGCCTCATTTCTGAAATCTGATACAAACGGATAACCTGGCGGTCGAATGGAGCGACCGCCCATATGCCGAGAGAATTGTCTATGCAGCCGTTTTTTGCCCAGCGCTTCGAGAAGGTTGAACCTTCCTTTATCCGTGAAATCCTCAAAGTTGCCGCCAATCCGGAGATCATCTCCTTCGCCGGTGGCCTGCCCAATCCCCACCTGTTTCCGGTCAAGGCGATCGATCAGGCCTGTCAGGATGTGCTACGCGAGCAAGGGGCTGCCGCCCTGCAATATGCGGCGACCGAAGGCTTCGCCCCGCTGCGCCAATATATTGCCGACCGCTATCTGACCCGCCACGGCATGCAGGTCAATCCGGACAACATCCTCATCACCAGCGGCTCCCAGCAGGCGCTGGATCTGCTGGGCAAGGTGCTGATCGACGAGGGTCAGGATCTCATCATCGAAGAGCCGGGTTACCTTGGCGCCATTCAGGCTTTCTCTGTCTATCAACCCACCTTCAAGCCGATCACCCTTGAAGAAGAGGGTCTGGATCTGGCGGCGCTGGATGCGCTGCTGGCAAGCGGATCCAATGCCAAGCTGCTCTACGGCGTGCCCAACTTCCAGAACCCGAGCGGTGTCTCCTACAACCGTGCCAACCGCGAGGCACTGGCCGAGCGACTGGTGCGCCACGAGCTGTTGATGGTGGAAGATGATCCCTACGGCGAGCTGCGCTTCGAAGGGGAGCATCTGCCCCCCATTGCCAAGCTGGCACCAAACAATACCGTGCTGCTCGGCTCGTTTTCCAAAACCGTGGTGCCCGCCTTCCGTCTGGGCTGGATGCTGGTGCCGGAGTGGCTACGCAAGAAGGTGACCATCGCCAAGCAGGCCACCGATCTGCACAGCAACGCCTTCAGCCAGCAGGTGCTGCACCGCTTCCTGACCGACAACTCCCTCGACGCTCACTTGGAGAAAATCAAAGAGGTCTATGGCCGCCAGCGTGCCGCCATGGAGGCTGCGCTGGCCCGTCACTGCCCGCCCGGCGTCAGCTACACCCGACCGGAAGGGGGCATGTTCCTCTGGCTGACTCTGCCAGCCCACATCAGCGCCATGGCCCTGTTTGATGAGGCGATCAAGGAGAAGGTAGCCTTCGTGCCCGGCGCCCCCTTCTATGTACGCCCCGAAATCAAGAACACCCTGCGCCTGAGCTTCTCCTGCGTCGATGAGGCGACCATCGAGGAGGGGGTCAAGCGGCTGGCCCGCGCCCTCCAGCGGATGCTCTGAACGCCCAAGCCAAACCGTATTAACAAAAAACCAGCGAGCGCTCGCTGGTTTTTTTTATGCTCCCCATTCACCCGTTCAGCCAAACAGGGTCTTGCAAAACTGCTTCATCGGAATGGGGCGGCCGTAGCGATATCCTTGCAGATAGTCAACGTGGCGAGCCCGCAGGTAGTCCGCCTGCGACTGCTTCTCGACCCCCTCCGCGATCAGGATCAATTCAAGTCGCTTCGCCAGATCAATCACGTTTTCAACGATATGGCTGGAGAGTGCATCCGTACCGATCATCTCTACAAAGCTCCGGTCAATCTTGATTGCATCGACCTGAAACTGCTGCAGATAGGTCAGACTGGAGTGACCGGTGCCAAAGTCATCGATAGCGATCAACACGCCCAGTTTGCGCAACTCGGCAAACATCCGGGCGGTTGTCTCATCAGCCACCAGCAGCTCCCGCTCCGTCAGCTCCAACCCCAAATCAACGGGATTGTCCTTAAACGCGTCGAGAAAGGCCTTGCAGTCAGCCAACAGGTCGAGATCCTGGAAGTGCTTGGCGCTGATATTGAAGCAAAAATGAAACTTTGCCGGCAGCTTGCGGGCATAAGGGGAGAAGTGGTCACGCACCTCGGCCATCAACAGGCTGGTCATGGGCACGATCAGGCCGCTATCTTCCGCCAGCGGGATAAAGCGATCCGGCGAGATCATCCCCTGCTTGGGATGCTGCCAGCGCATCAGCACCTCACAGCCACGCCACTGCTCATCCTCACCGGAGACCACCGGCTGCAGGTAGGGGATAAACTCCTCCTCGATCAACGCCCGCTTGAGCTCCTCCGCTGGTGAGCTGCTACGCCCCATCAGCCTGAAGGTGCCGAATCCAATCAGCAGCGCCAGCAGTGGAGAGAGGATCAAGGTATCTCTGGAGTAGCGCCATGCGTGGCTCAAGTAATCATGCACCGTGATCCGGGTGACGACCTGATAGGGGAAATCGGCCGAAGCGAGGGCAATATAACCCTCTTCTGCCGGAGAGGGCGCCGCCCCGAACTGACCTGAGCCAAACAGTGCCCTCTGCCCCACCACCAGAGCCATCGGGGAGTTCTTGCTGGAGATCTCCAGGGTATTGCGCAGGTAGTAGCCATCCACACCGATCAGCACACTCCCCTTGTCCGTTTCGTGGCGCAGCACGATCAGGGGGCGATCCGGTGTGACCTCATTGCCTGGCAGCAGTTGCAGCCTGCCATCCACATAACTGTCAGGGTTGAAGGGGCCATCGTAGTCACCATAGAGCGAGGTGCAATAGATACGATTTCCTATAGTCAGATTGGCAGAGCGGACATCAGGCACAGTGGCCACCTGTTCGCGCAGCAGTTGTGCCGCCTCCTTGCAGGGGTGACCAAGCATCCCCTCCACATTGATGGCCGCTTGCCGGGCATGGCCGATGGAGCGATCAAACATCATCCGGGCATGCTGCAAGCGTGAATCGGAATCATGCTCTATCTCGGTCACTGTCTGCCAGATAACGGCAACAACCCCCAGCAGCAGGATCCCGCCCCCCATCAGTAGTGCCACCAGAATCCTCGAGTAAAGCTGGCGAAGTTTCAAACGACGAAATGGCATGGCGGCCTCTTTGATGCTCGGATGGTGGGTGACAGCCCCGGTGGACAGGCGAAAGGGTCGCCATAATAGCGATTGAACAACAAATGTCCACCCGACAAAAATCAATCAATTCAAACTATTGTTCAACAATATGTCGCAAGAAGAGGATAGAGTTAACATCAGTCGAATGAACAAAACGTGTCAAACTCGTCCACTTGTTGAAGGAGGACGACGCCATTAGAGTAGAGCAAACGGCAGCAGGAGCGTGCAACGATGAAGATTCTGATTACCGGAGGAACCGGCTTTATCGGCCGCAAGCTGGTTGCCCATCTCAAGGTCAATCACGAGGTCGTGGTATTGAGCAGGCAGGGGAGCCGCGCCTACTCCCTGCTCGGTCACGATATCAAGGTATTGGATAACCTTGACCGGCTCGATGACCTCAATGACGTGGACGCAGTGATCAATCTGGCGGGTGAACCCATCGCCGCCGGACGCTGGAGCGAATCGCGTAAACAGCTGCTCTGCGACAGCCGCTGGCTGCTGACCGAGCAGCTGGTTGATCTCATCAAGCTCTCCACAACGCCGCCCAAGGTGCTGATCAACGCCTCCGCCATCGGCTGGTATGGCAGACAGGGCACCGAAACCCTCGACGAGCAGTGCCGCTCTCCCAACGACGAGTTCACCCACCAACTCTGCCAACAGTGGGAGACCCTGGCACTGGAAGCACAAAGCAAGCAGACCCGGGTCTGTATCGTGCGGATCGGGCTGGTGCTCGGCATGGATGGGGGAGCGCTACCCAAAATGCTCCCCCCATACCGACTCGGACTCGGCGGCCCCATGGGGTCGGGCAGCCAGATGATGAGCTGGATCCATGTGCAGGATCTGGTACGCGCCATCCTGTTCATACTGGAGCACGAAGAGTGCAGCGGCATCTTCAACGGAACCGCCCCCCATCCGGTCAGCAACCGGGAGTTCAGCGAGACTCTGGCCGCGACCCTGCACCGACCGCACCTCTTCTTCGTTCCCGCCCCCCTGCTGCAACTGGTGATGGGTGAAGCGGCCGATCTGCTGCTGACCGGACAAAAGGTGATACCAGCACGACTACAACAGGCCGGTTTCCACTTCAGCTATCCCGAGCTGCCGAGTGCCCTCGCCAATCTGCTGCGCGAGCCCCGCTAACTACTAACAACAGCTCACAGCGTCCGCTCGTCAGCACCTCGCATAGCAAGCAGCCCGACCAATGGCCAGGCTGCTTGTTTATTGTGGATACTCGATTGCACTTGGTCGCATCGGCTCGCGCTAGCAGGATTACAACAGTCCCTGACCCAGCCCCCGCAGCCGATCGCTCAGGGTGCCAGCTAGCAGCTGACGCTGCATCCCCTGCCCCGCCAGCGTCACCAGCATGGCCCCCAGCGTCGGCAGGCCGAGCCAGATGGCCCAGTGGAACTGCCACTGCCCCTCGAACCACCACCACTGCAGGCCAAAGGAGCAGAGCTCCACCACCATGGCGGCACAGAGCCCCGCCAGCGCACCACTGGCCACCAACTCCCAGCGCAGCATCTTCCTGAGCAGATCGCTGCTGGCGCCCAGAGTGCGCATCAGCAACAGCTCGCGCCGACGCTGGGCCATGCTGGCCTGAGTCTGGGTCAGCAGCACCAGCAGCGCGGCCACCGTTACCAGCCCCAGCATCAGCGCCAGCGCCCTACTCACCTGCTCTGATACCTGAGTGAGCCGCGCAATCAGGTCATCCACATCGATAAGACTCACCGTGGGGTGGCGGCGGATCAACTCCACCTCGGCAGTGCGCCCCGCTTCGGGCAGCCGGTAGCTGCCAAGCCAGGTTCGGGAGAAGGGTGCCAGCAGATCCTCGGAGAAGATCATGTAGAAGTTGGGCCGCATGTTGTCCCACTTGATGCTGCGCAAACTGGTAACCCTGGCGCCGAAGCTGCGCCCCTCGATGGTAAAGGCGAGCATGTCCCCCAGCTTGATATCGAGTCGCTTGGCCAACTCGCTATCCACCGACACCTCGCCGGGCCCAGCGAGCCATTTCCCGGCCACCAGCTTGTTGTCGATTGGCAGGGTTGCCGTGGTAGTGAAGTTGAGCTCCCGATCGACCCCCTCGCGGCCACTGCTGGCCCCCTCGCCCACCGCCTCACCGGCGATATGGGTCAGCCTGCCACGCACCATGGGATAGAAATCGGAAGTGGTGGCCCCGGCAGCCGCCAGCTCGCTCAGGATCCCCTCCCGCTCGTTCTCGGCCACATTGACCAGAAAACGGTTGGGCGCATCGACGGGAAGACGTGCCGAAAACTCATCCAGCAGATCGACCCGGGCCGCCCAGAGCAAGCCAAACAGCATCAGCGCCAGCGCAAAGCCCGCCAGCTGAAACAGGCCGCTGCTGCGCTCGCGCGACAGGTGGGCCAGCGCCAGCCGCAAGGCATGAGGCCCGCTCACTCTTGCTCCCAGCCGCAACATCAGCGCCGCCAGCAGGGCCAGCAGCCCCATCAGCAAGCCCATGCCACCCACCAGACCCAGCGCCAGCCGTACATCGGCGGTAAAGCCCCAGACCAGCGCAAACAGCCCGAACAGGCCGACCGGCAGGGCCAGCCAGGGGGGAATGCCCGCCTCCAGCTCCCGACGCAATACCCGCAGCGGCGGCACCTTCAGCAGCCGCAAGAAGGGCACAAAAGCGAGCAGCAGGGTGATAAAGAGCGCCACCGCCACCCCCAGCGCAAAGGGACGCCAGGAGGGGGGCGGCAGATCCGGCGGCAGCAGGTCCCCCAGCAGCTGCAAGGTGATCCACTGCATGGCTGTGCCCGCCACCAGACCCAGCAGCGCACCGATCAGCGTCAACGACAGCAGCAGGGTTCCCATCAGTTGCCAGAGCGAGCGACGGGATGCCCCCAGGGTTTTGAGCAGCGCCACCATATTGGTCTGGCGCTCGGCAAAGTGGCGCACCGCAATCCCCATCGCCAACGCCCCCAGCAACACCCCGCTTAGCGAGGCAAGCCGGAAGAAACGCTCGGCATTGGCCAGCGATCGGCCCACTTGGGATTCGCTGTCATCCGGTTTGATCCACTTATGTCCGGCCTGCAACTGCGGCAACAACCATTGCTCGTAACGGGCCAGCGATTCCCGCGGCCCCTTGAACAGATAGCGCCACTGCTGGCGGCTACCGGGTAGCAGGGCACCGGTCGCCTCGATATCGGCACTGTGGATCAGCGCCCGCGGCGCCAGCAGGAAGGGGCTGAAGCCCTGATCCGGCTCCTCACCAAGCAGGCCTGCCACCTTGAGCACCGTATTGCCCACCTCCAGTTCATCCCCCGTTTTGGCCTTGAGCAGCTGCATCACCCGGGCAGAGAGCCAGATCTCGCCGGGAACCGGGGCGCGGGCAGGTTCCAGAGTGAGCTTGCCGTAGAAGGGAAAACCATCGGGCACCGCCCGAATGGAGGCAAGCTGCAGGGCGTCGCCGTGAAACAGCATGCTGTTGAAGCTGACGGTGGTCTGCACCGCCAAGCCATCCTGTTTAGCCCGGGCTAGCCAGCCATCCGGCAGGGCGGCGGCGGTGCGCAGCACCCGATCCGCCCCGATAAAGTCGCGGCCCGACGCCTTGAGTCCGGCATCGAGCCGATCCGCCACCAATGCCACACTCAAGACACACGCCACGCTCAGAGCCAGCGCCAGCACAAACCAGCGCAGCTCGCCGCTGAAACCTTCCCGGCGCAGCAGTCGCCATCCCAATCGCCACTGCATCATCCCTTGCATCTCCCGCCTGATCCGCAGCTCACCCCGTTACACCACATCATGGGTCACCTCGAGATCCAGTCTGCCCGCCGTCATGACCAGTTGCCGCTGGCAACGCTCGGCCAGCTGATGATCATGGGTCACTACCACTAGCGTGGTGCCGTGCTTGCGATTGAGTTCAAACAGCAGCTCGATCACCTTCTCGCCGGTCTTGCTGTCGAGGTTGCCGGTCGGCTCGTCTGCCAGCAGCAGGCTGGGACGGGTCATAAAGGCGCGAGCGATGGCCACTCGCTGCTGCTCGCCGCCAGAGAGCCGTGGCGGCAGATGGTGCAACCGCTCGCCAAGCCCGACAGCCGCCAACAGCTCGCGGGCCCTCGGCTCGCAGTGGCGCTCGCCACGCAGCTCGGCAGGCAGCATCACATTCTCCAGCGCAGTCATGGTCGGGAGCAGCAGGAACGACTGGAACACAAAGCCGATCTGCTCGGCGCGCAACCGGGCCCGCCCCTCCTCATCCAGCTCGCCCAGGGATTTGCCGAGGATTTCGATATCCCCCTGACTCGGCAGATCGAGCCCGGCCAGCAGCCCCAGCAGGGTGGACTTGCCGGAGCCGGAGGCACCGACCAGAGCCACCGTCTCGCCACTATTGACTTGCAGATCGATCCCTTCAAGGATGGTGAGGCTTTCCTGGCCGAGGCGAACCGATTTGCCGAGGCCCTTGACGACAATAATGGGGGTTGAACTCATGCTCTGTATCCTTTGTTCCAATCCCTTGATGACAATCCATAGCGGGAGTTGAATTGATGGTGCGTATTCTATTTGCCTTGTTTGTTGGCCTCGGCAGCCTGCTCTCGTCGGCTCAGGCCCAGACCCTGCTGGTGCTGGGTGACAGTCTGAGCGCCGGCTATCAAATGCAGGCTGAGCAGAGCTGGCCTGCCCTGCTCAACCAGAAATGGCAGGAGGAGGGGGGCAAACACACCCTGCTCAATGCCAGCATCAGCGGTGAAACGACCCAGGGGGCGCTGGCCCGTCTGCCCGCTCTGCTGAAGGAGCACAAGCCGGACTGGCTGCTGATCGAACTGGGGGGCAACGATGGCCTGCGCGGCTTCGCACCGACCATTACCCGCCAAAATCTGGCCAGCATGATCGCGCTCGCCAAGGAGCAGCAGACCCGTGTGGTGTTGACCCAAATCCAGCTGCCCCGCAACTACGGTGCCCGCTATCTGCGCCAGTTCGAACAGATCTTTCCCGAGTTGGCCCAGGCTAACGATCTGCCCCTGCTGCCCTTCTTCATGGATGATATTGCGCTGCGCCCTGAACTTATGATGAACGATGGTATTCATCCCACCCCTGCGGCCCAGCCCAAGATCCGCGACAAGGTAGCCGGTTTTATTGAGCCCCTTATGGAGCCATAAGAAACATCTCCCCCTGTTTAACTCAGCAGCAGGCTGTTCATCAGGGCCCGCAGTTTGAGTGGTTTGACCGGTTTGCTGATGTAGCCATACCCCCGCTCGCGGATCTGCGCCTGCAACTCGCTCTTGCGATCGGCGCTGATGATGATGCCTCCCAGCTCGTCGCCACACACCCGCTGCAGGGCAGCGAGCGCCTCCAACCCGGTCTTGCCGTCGTCGAGGTGGTAGTCAGAGAGCACCAGTCTCGGCACAAACCCGTCTGCCACCAGCGCCTCGGCTTCGGCCAGATCGACGGCGCAGCGCACCTCACAGCCCCAACGGCCGAGCAGGGTGCTCATGGCGGTCAGAATGTCCCGCTCGTTGTCGATACAGAGCACGGTTACACCTTCCAGCTGGCTGTCACGCACCACCGGCGCCACCAGATGATGGGCCGTGACCGGCCGGGTCGCCAGATTGAGGGTCACCGCAAAGACCGATCCCTTGCCCGGCCAGCTCTGCAATGTGAGCTGATGACCGAGCACCTGCGAGATGCCGCGGGCGATGGCAAGCCCCAGACCCAGCCCCTGCTCCTTGGCGGTACGGGAGTGATCGAGACGGGAGAACTCGTCAAAAATAGCCTCCTGCTTGTCCTGCGGAATGCCGGGGCCGTTATCCCACACCTCGATGCGGATCTTCTCCCCCATCCGGCGGCAACCAAGCAGCACCCGGCCGCCCGGGTTGTATCGAAACGCATTGGTCAGGAAGTTCTGCAGCACCCGGCGCAGCAGCCGCACATCGCTATGCACCGCATGCTTGCTCTCCACCACCGAGAAGTGGATTCCCCCCGCCTGCGCCAGCACGCCAAACTCCGCCTTGAGGTTGTCGAGCAGATCGCGCAGGGCAAAGTCGAGCTTCTTGGCCTTGAACTTGCCCGCTTCGAGCCGCGAGATATCGAGCAGATCGGTGATGAGATCCTCGGTCGCCCCCAGCGCATCGTCGATATGGCGGGCGATGCGGGCCTGCTCGCCAGCATCGGGCAACATCTCCAGCAGGGAGGAGGTAAACAGCTTGGCGGCATTGAGGGGCTGGGTCAGATCGTGGCTGACCGCCGCCAGAAAACGGCTCTTGGATTGATTGGCCCGCTCCACCTGCTGGTTCACCAACAGCAGCTGGCGGTTGAGTTCGGAGAGCTCACGGGTGCGCTCGGCCACCCGTGCCTCCAGATGTTCGTTCGCTTCGCGCAGCACCCGCTCCGCATCGCGAAACGGCGTGATGTCGGTAAAGGTCATGACAAAACCACCGGCGGGCATGGGGTTGCCCTGCATCTCGATCACCCGCCCGTCCGGACGCTCCCGCGCCGAGATATGGGCGCTGCCGCGCTTCATAAAAGCGACCCGCCGTGCCACGTGATCCTCGATATCACCGGGGCCACAGAGCCCCTGCTGGGCGTTGTAGCGGATGATCTCCTCAATAGGACGCCCTGCCTGAATAAGCCCCGGCGGATAGTGGAACAGCTCGATGTAGCGGCGGTTCCAGGCCACCAGCCGAAGCTCCCTGTCCACCACCGAGATCCCCTGCCCGATATGTTCAATCGCCCCCTGCAGCAGGCCGCGGTTGAAGCGAAACACGTCGGAGGCCTCATCGACGATGGTGGCGATCTCCTCGAGCTGCATGTTGCGCCCCTGCAGGGCCGAGGCGAGCACCAACCGCGCCGACGAGGTACCAAACACCCCCGCCAGCAGCCGCTCGGTATGTGCAATCAGCTCGGCCGATGCTTGCATCTGGGGCGCCAGGGTGCCGCCCCGCTCACCGGCGAAACGACCAAAGGCGCGCTTGACCCGGCTCGAACCGACGAAGCGGGCCGCCAGCATCTCCAGCTCCTTGACCGAGACCCGCGCCTGATAGAGGGCGGCGGTATCGCGGCTCGGCTTGCCGACAAAGTTGGCCGCCTGCAGCCGCTCGCTCACCGCAGGGCGCGACAGAAGCGAGCCTGCCACATAGCCGAGCAGGTTGAAGAGCAGGCTCAGGAAGATGCACCAAGCCCCGAGACTCAGCTCGCGAAACGCAGGCCAGTCCGGCGGCGCCAGCAGCTCGGCCAGTGGTGAACCGGCCAGCAAGCCACTCTCCACCAGCAGGGTGACGAACCAGAGGCTCACCCCGAGGCTCAACCCAAGATAGACCCCCTTGCGATTGCCGTGACGCCAGTAAAGACCGAGCAGCAGGGCTGGCGCAAACTGGGCCACCGCGCCAAAGGAGAGATAGCCGATGCGCGACAAGCTGGTGAGATCGCCGAGCCAGAGGTAGAGCCCCCAGGCCGCCAGCAAGATCAGCAGGATGGCGCCACGGCGCACCTGCAACAGCAGCCGTACCAGCCGCTCATCGCGCCCCTGCCGCCAGAAGCGGCGCAGCAGCACCGGCAGCACCAGATCATTGCTCACCATGATCGCCAGTGCGATGGTGCAGACGATCACCATACCGGTGGCCGCCGAGGTGCCGCCGAGAAACGCCAGCATCGCCATGCCATCGAACCCGAGGGCCATCGGCAAACTGATCACATAGGTGTCGGAGGCCATGTCGGCCCCCACCCACTGCTTGCCCGCCAGCGCCAGCGGCCAGATAAAGAGCCCCATCACAAACAGGTAGAGCGGGAAGATCCAGCGCGCCCAGTGCAGATCCTGCCCCTGATTGTTCTCCACCACAGTCACATGAAACTGGCGCGGCAGGCAGATGACGGCGCACATCGCCAGCACCGTATAGATGGCAAGCTCCAGCAGGTTGCCGGGGCTCACCGCCACCACCTGCGCAAAGAAGTCGCGGGTCACCTGCTCGTGAGCCTCGCCCGGTTTGCTCAGGATCAGCCAGAGGGCGAAGCCCCCCACCGCGATAAAGGCCAGCAATTTGACGACTGACTCGAAAGCGATGGCCACCACCATCCCCCTGTGGTGCTCGGTGGCATCGAGATGGCGGGTACCGAACAGGATGCTGAACAGCGCCAGCAGCAGAGTGACCCCGAGCGCCAGCTCGCTGGTATTGCTGGTCGGGCTGATGCCGCCGCTGTTGACCATCAGCAGATCCAGCCCGGTGACGATGGCTTTGAGCTGCAACACCAGATAGGGGAGGATCCCCATGATGGCGATGAGGGCGATCACCATGGCGAGCCGCTGGGATTTGCCGTAACGGGCGGCAATAAAGTCGGCGATGGAGGTGATGTGCTCGCGCTTGGCCACCAGAATAAGGCGAGCCAGCAGCCGCCAGCCAAACAGAAAGACCAGCATGGGGCCGAGGTAGATGGGCACTGGCGACCAGGGGGATTCACTCGCCTGACCCACGGTGCCGAAGAAGGTCCAGGAGGTGCAGTAGACTGCCAGCGACAGGCTGTAGAGCAGCGGTTGTCCCTTGAGACGGTGCCGTTTGTGCTTGTCTGCCACGAAGGCGATCAGAAACAGCAGCCCCAGATAGGTGAGCGACAATCCGATCAGCAGCCATCCCTGGTGCATCGATAACTCCTTGTCCATGTTGAGTTTTTGTATACAGCCTCGCCAGTCTAGAGAGGCTGCAGCCAAAAGTCATCCCCTTCGGACAGATTGAAATTATCGTTTTTCAATAAGTTTAGCCTTGACTCTATATCGCAAAACGATAAACACTAGCATCTGTTTATTGATAAACAATAATTTCATGCGCGCACGCTCCATCTTTTTTCTCTTTCAAGCAAGAGGTGAAACGATGAAACACCATACGCTCGGACACATCAGCGACCTGATCGAATGGTGCCTGCTGCTGACCCTGCTGACAGCACCGTTCATGGCCCTAATCTTTCTGTCACATTCCATCTGGAGATAAACGATGAAACACAACAAGCTCGAACGAATGAGCAGCCTGATCGAGTGGGTTCTGCTATTTGCACTGGTGGCCACCCCACTTATGACCGTCATGGGAGCCTGGTCACACCTGTTGGGTGGCAACGACTATCTGCATCAGGAGCTGGTCGATGCCCTGGCAGTGAATGACGGTTCCACACTCAGTAATGTCCCACTGAACATGCCCTCACCAGTAGTGACCACTACGGCCCCCTCGATTGCCGACTACCCCCTCAATGTGGGTACCCGCCTTCTGGCGACCTTGGTCATGCTGCTGCCTGATGTAGTTTTCATGCTCATCCTGTGGCAACTGCTCCAGCTGTTTCGTGGCTATCGATGCGCCATGCTGTTCACCTTCGACCAGATCCGTCGTTACAAAATGATCGGACTGCTGCTGTGTGCCAGTTTCATCGCCGAGATCATCACCACGCCACTGCTGGATATAGCGCTCACTCTGCAAGGCCCTGAACTGCACGGCACCATCAATATCAGCTCCTCAAACTTTCAGTTGCTGCTGGCCGGATTGATCGTCTCGGCGCTGGCACTGGTCATGCGCGAGGCCAAACTGCTGGCCGATGAACAGCAACTGACGGTGTGAGGAACATATGCCCATTATCATCCGCCTCGATGCCCTGCTGGCCGAGCGCAAAATGACCGCCCGCGAGCTGGCCCAGCGCATCGACATCACCGAGGCCAATCTCTCGATCCTCAAGAATGGCCACGCCAAGGCGGTGCGCTTCTCCACTCTGGAGGCCATCTGCCGTGAACTCAATTGCCAGCCCGGCGATCTGCTGGGCTACGAGCAGGAGCACTAACCCCTTATGAGTCGTCATATCATCCTGTTTGCCCTGTGGCTGCTGCCGCTGTGGGCCTGCGCTGGCAATGACGCGAGCGGCCCCCGCTATCTTATCGAGCGGGGCGCCAGCGCCAATGTGCTGCAAGTGCGCCTCACCATGCAGGGCAAGCCCCCTTTTACCCTGCTCCCCGCTCGTCAGTTGCCGGGCAGTGCCACGCCGGTTTCCCCCGCGCTGGTCTGCCTTGCAGACAACCAGCCGGTTGCCCTCAACCAGCCCTTCTCCTGCAAAGAGGTTGGCTGGCAGATCACGCTCACACCGGCTCCGACAGTGGGTGCGGATGCCTCGGCCCAACAGTCGCTTCTGTTCGCTCCCAACCAGTGGCTATTGACCGAATGGGGTAACTTTGTGCGCCAGCAGGGGAGTCGCCAAGGGAAGGTGTGTCTGCCGGATGGCAGCTGCCAACCGTTGCCGGATGTCAACCAGCCACCGCTGATCCTGCCATTTGGTCTGCAAACTGTGCCCGTCACCAAGCCGGATCCGCGGCTGGTGCTGAGCCATGACGAGACCGCCAACCAGCTCGATCTGCCGGCCTTGCAGCAACAACTGAATGAGATCATCGACTATCTGGCCTTTCAGCTCGACGTGGCCCCGCCCACTCACCCGTGGCAACTGGTGTGGCTGGGGCGAGATGTGGCGACCCGCTCCCTTGGCGGCGCAGCCGGGGTTCAGGTGTTTGTCGCCAACTACCCCACCGAGGCTGGCAAACCGACGCCACAGGCCCCCTTGCGCCTGCTGCGCACCTCGGCCCACGAGGCGGTACATATCCTCAGCGCTCGCCGCGCAACTCCACAGCCCACCTGGATCAACGAGAGCCTCGCCGAATACCTTGCCATCAAAGCGCTGCGCCGCTTTCGGCTGCATCAAGTCACGGCGGTCAACGAGCTGGCCGAGCGGGGCAAACTGCTACCCCATAGCGAGAGCGGCCTCTATCGGGCAGCTCGCGAGGTGCTGGCGGGCGATCGCTCCTACTACCCGCTCTTTTACGTCAAGGGGAGCGCCTTCTGGGAAGCGCTGGAGCGGGAGTTGCAGCACAATGACGTGACGCTGGCGCAACTGCTGCCCCAACTGGGCTGGCTGCCGGATGGCCGCTTTGATGCTGCATCCAATGAGCTGCTTGCCGGCACCATCGGCTCGGATACCTGGCGCCGTCTCAGCCGCCTCTATCTTGGCGAGCAGCAGTAGCGCCACAAACCGCACTAACGAAAAAGGGAGAGCCGTGGCTCTCCCTTTTGTTAGGTGAAATAGACAAATATCAGGCTGGAGCCCTCTCCTGCGCAGACGGCGCAAAGGGGCGCAGCCGCAGGAAGAAGACCGGCAAGACCACCAGCACCATCAGGAAGAAGATGCCACCGCCGAGAGGCTCGAACAGCACGCCGCAGAGCGCCATCAGGGCCGCCACCGTCATGCCGAGGCCAAGGGCCGCATAGAGCGCCTGAGTCGGGATCAACTGCTCGGCGGGCAGCTGGCGAGTCATGAAACGCACAGCCCCGAGATGACTCATGCCAAAGGTGACCGAGTGGAGCAGTTGCCCCAGCACCAGCACCCACAACTCGGTCGAGGCCCCCAGCAATACCCAGCGCACCACGCAACCGATGGCACCAGCGATAAAGAGGCTCTGGGCGCCAAAGCGCTGCAAGAACCGCTTGTCAGCGGCGAACATGCAGATCTCGGCTACCACCCCGAGCGCCCAGAGATAGCCGATGATGGTGCCGCTATACCCTTGCGCCTTCCAGTAGATGGCGCTGAAACCGTAATAGGCGGCGTGGCTCCCCTGCAGCAGAGCGGTCAGCAGCAAGAAACGACGTACCGGTGCGCTGCGCAGGGTTGCCAGCAAGGACGCCTTGGCCCGCTCGCCCTGACTATCCTGTGGCGCCGGATAGAGCGGCAGCCAACTGAGCAGCAGCATCAGCACCAGCCCCGCCACCATGGTGTGCAAAATCCAGTCGCTGCCGAAGTTGCCCACCAGTGCCCCCACCAGCGTCGAGGCGACAATAAAGGCAAACGAACCGCACAGCCGCACCTTGCCGTAATCGAGGTGCGCCTGCACCACCATGCGGGTTGCCAGCGCCTCCCCCACCGGCATCAGGGTCGGATAGATAAAGTTCGCCAGCAGGGTCAAACCCACCAACCACCAGAGGTGATGGCTGAGATAGAAGCCGAGAAACGCCAGCAGACTGAGCAGGGAGAGCAACCGGGTAACCGGCAGCAGATGGCCCGCCCCCTTGATCTGCCCCATCACCATCAGGTTGCCGGCAAAGCGGATCGCCATCCCAGCCCCCAGCAGGAGACCAATCATCTCGGCGCTGACGCCCACCCCCTCCAGCCAGAGCGACCAGAACGGCAAGTAAGCACCGTAGACAAAATAGAAGGCGCCGAAAAAGAGCGCTAACCAGGAAAACGCGGGCATAGATCCTCTGCAACCGGATGACGGGAGCAGAATGATAACCCATCCTCCCCCGCAGATCCCGATGGAAACCCCGCGCAGAAAACGAAAAACTTCAATAAAATTGAACTATTACCGAATAGGCGGGGTCTACTTGATAACACCTCCTCCTGGTTAGTGTTGCAATCCTTCCACCCGCCCACGGCGGGTTTCTTTTTTTAGGCAAACATCTGCTCTGCGCCATCGTCACAACATGGCGGCGACAAAAAAGGGGCCGAAGCCCCTTTGATCATCTGCGTCTGTTGTTTGCTCTTTAGAATACGTATTTGACCCGTGCACTCAGGTTGCGGCCCGGTTCGGTCATCATGCTGTTATCGGAGCCCTCGGCACGACCGGCGATGCGCTCGTAGCTGGTGTACTCCTTGTCAAACAGGTTGAAGACCCCGACGTTGAGCTGCAGATCGCTCATCGGGTTGAACTGAGCGTACATATCCACCACACCCCAACCTGCGCTCTTCACGTAATCGTTGCCTTTGCTGTCTTTACGGACTTTGTCCATGTCGTCAGCAAAGCGCAGCGCGGTGTTGAAGTTCCATTGGGCCTGTTCCAGACGCACACCGACCGAGCCGTTGAGCGGGCTCAGGCTGTTGATGTAGTTGCCATCCCCATCCTTGCCTTCGATGTAGGCGAGGTTGCCCCAGACATTGACGATGTCGTTGAGCCAGTAATCCGCCTTGGCTTCGACCCCTTTGGTGGTCGCCTTGCTCAGGTTCTGGTACTGGTAGACGGCGGTGCGCCCCTCTTTGCCCACTTCCACCATCTCGATGAAGTCTTCAAACTTGTTGTAGAAGCTGGCTACTTCATAGCTGAAGCCGTTGCTGCTGCCACGCACGCCGAGATCGATGCCGTCGCTGCTCTCCGGATTGAGGTTCGGGTTGGGCTCGATGCGATAGCCGTACGCCTGATGGTTCAGAGTGGAGAAGGCGCTGTCATACATGGGGGCCTTGAAACCGTGGCTGTACTGGGCGAACAGGTTGGCCGCCTCGTGGGCCTTGAACACCAGGCCCAGCTTGGGTGACAACTCCCCTTCGGAGAACTTGTGCAGCTTGTCGCCGGTATAGGCCGGATCGTTGTCCGGGGTCATCCGGTAGTAGTCATAACGGGCACCCGGGGTCAGCACCCAGCGCTCGCCAAACTTGATCTCGTCAAAGGCCCACAGGGCGCTGCGCTCGCTGGTGGTAGCCGGGAAGCTCAGCTCGTTGTAGCCGACAAAATCACCGGGAGTCGTCGGCCCCTTGTAACGGGTACGTTCGTTGTCGGTGTGCTCGTATTCAGCCCCCCAAGCCAGGCGGTGGTTGGCGACTGCCTTGTGGAACTGCAGCTGGGCGCCGATGTTCTTCTGATCGAACACGTTGTGATCCAGCGAGTTTTTGGTCACATAGGGGTTGCCGGGGCTGACTGGATACTTGGATGAGGCGTACTGATCCAGCGTCTGCTTGGTGCGGGCGAAATAGACCTTGCTATCCATCCGATCGGCCCAGCCTTGATTCAGCGCGATGCCGTGATCCAGCACCACTGAGAGGTTGTCGGTCTGCTTGTCGGTGATGGGCTGATCAAAGACACGGGCAGTGCCGGTACCGACCTTGTTGAGCTTGACCGCATCCGGCTCCTCGCCATCGGTCAGGTAGTCAACGGTCAGCTTGAGGAACTGCTCATCGGAGAGGTTCCACTTGCTCTTGAGCAGCAGGGCGTGGGTACCGATATCGAAGTCGTTCTTGGTGGAGTCGAAATTCTGGGTCACACCGCCATCGCGCCAGGTGTAGCGCAGCAGGTTCTCCACTTCACCAGTGCGCAGGGCGCCGGTAAAGCCCGCCATCTTCTGGTGGCTGCTGGAGGCGTAACCGCTGGTCACATCCAGATAACTATCCTTGCCCTTGAGGAAGTCGCTGGCATCCTTGGTGGTGATGGCAATCACGCCACCCAGCGCATCGGAGCCGTAGGCGGCAGACGCCGGCCCCTTGGCCACTTCTACCTGCTTGATCATGTCGGTATCGAAGTAGCTCTGGCCAACCCCGCCCTTGCTGTAGGCATCGTTCTGGCGCACACCGTCGCGCACCACCTTGACCCGGTTTTCCCCCATGCCGCGGATGATGAAGGTCTGCGCATCCCCCTGACCGCCCAGCACGGTCACACCGGGTTCGTAGCGGAACAGGTCGGCGACGTTGGTGACGACCTGCTCTTCAATCTGCTTGGCGGTGATCACCGAGATGGGGCCGGAGACATCTTCCAGTTTTTGCTCCATCCGTGAGCCGCTGACGACCACGACTTCATCCGCCTTCTGGGTGGCAGCAAAGACCTGGGAGGAGAGACCGGCCGCCACGGCGAGGGCAACCAGAGAGAGTGCGTTATGATGGGTCACAGCGAATCCTTATTGAGAACTGTTATCAAACAGGCCGCATATTACCCGGCTCTCGACAAAGATCAACAAGAAACGAAATCATTCTCATTTGTTTTGAACCAAATTGGTTTTACACTGTCGCCCTGTGTTGCCCTTATTCTCTATTAGCCCCCCGAGATGCACCGGCATCCGGGCATATCAGCCGTGAGATCCCATGATTAGACGACTTCCCCTGCTCGCCCTGCCGCTGCTACTGGCAGCCTGTGCCACCCCAACCCAGCCAACCGTGTCATCACAGTTGCAGACGCTCTATGACTACCGGCTAAGCAGCGAGGGAGATGCAGACCTGACGCTGGAGCAGGCGATCGCGCGCATTGCCGACGCCGACATCATTCTGGTGGGTGAGCTGCACAGCCATCCCGCCGTGCATCTGTTGCAATCGCGCCTGTTGAGCGGGCTCTACACCGCAGGTCAGCAGCACGGGCGGCCATTGGCCCTCTCCATGGAGCAGTTCAGCCGCGCCGATCAGAAGACGCTGGATGCCTATCTGGCGAACCAGATTGGTGAAGCGGCCTTGATCCGCGAAGGCAACGCCTGGCCCAACTATCCTAGCGACTACCGCCCGCTGGTGGAGTTTGCCAAGGCTCACCAGATGCCGGTGATCGCCGCCAACGCCCCCAAGCCCCTGGTGAGCTGTGTCGGTCAGGAGGGGGCTGAGTGGCTCGACAAACTGCCAGCCACACGTCGCAGCCAGCTGGCCCGCCAGCTGACGCTGGGGGATGACCCCTATCGCCAGAAATTTATGGCCTCCATGCACCACGGCGATGCCGACAGCAACGCCCGCCGCTTCGCCGCCCAGACCAGTTGGGATGACACCATGGCCGAGAGCATGGTGGATTATCTCGCCAAGCACCCGGGCCAGCAGATCATGCATATCGCCGGCAATTTCCACGTCGAGGGGGGGCTTGGACTCGCCAGTCGCATCGCCAGCCGCAATCCTGCCCTCAAGGTGGCGCTGGTGGTGCCCCGCACAGATGAGACCTCTGTTGCAGATCCCGCAGCCGATGTGCAGGTAACCATCATGCCGCTGCCTAAGCGCTGGCAAAACAGTGACGAGATGAAGCAAGATATGGGCGCGCTGCATCAATCCCGCAGTCGTGACTGCAGCCAGTGGCTGCAACCCTAATCTTCAAGGAAACGGCGGGTAAGAAAATGGATGTGTTACTGATCATCGATGTGCAGCAAGGCTTGTTCAACGAGCCCCGTTACCGCCAGGAGCAAGTGCTGGCCAATATCAATCGGGCTGCGGCCCATGTCAGGCAGCAACAGGGACGGGTCATCTATATCCAGCATGACTCGCTCCCCGGTACCGAACTGGAACCCGGCACCCCGGGTTGGCAGTTGCACAGTGCGCTGCAACCGGCCAAGGGAGAGAGCCGGGTGCGCAAAACGGCCTGTGACAGCTTTCTCGACACCGAGCTTGCCTTCCTGCTGGCCGAGCAGCCGGTCGATCGACTCATTCTCTGTGGCTGCGCCACCGATTTTTGCGTCGACACCACGGTGCGCAGTGCCGCCTCCCATGGGTACGAGGTGCTGGTGTTGAGCGATGGTCACACCACCGCCGATCGCCCCCATCTGAGCGCAGCCCAGATCACCGAGCACCATCACTGGATGTGGCGCCACCTCAGCCTGCCGGAGGGGCGCAGTGTGACCCTGCTCACCACCGACGAGCTGCTGGCAGTAACACCCGCCCTGCAGCCGTGCTAATCTGCGAGCCTCGCCTCGTTTCTCACTGGAGTCTGTCGTGCGCCTGTTGTCTGCCACCCTGTTGTTGATTGTTCCCCTACTGTCGGCCTGCTCCAGCTTGCCCGGGCAGAAGTATGACGGGCCGGAGCCCCTGTTTCTGACCCACATCAACGAGGAGGGGAGCAAGCGGTTCACCTTTGAAGCCGCGCCCAACGACACCTTGCCGCGCGGCCTCTCGGCGGCCCAGAGCCAGCGGCTGCTGGAACAGCGGGAGGCGTTACAGGAGAATCTGCTGACCGAAACCCTGGCGACCAAGCAGTATTGCCGCCAGGGCTACATAGTGCTGAGCCAGACCTCCTGGAAGGTGCGGGGAGAGTGCAACGAAACGGCCACCGACGCCGATCGTCGCGCTTTTCCCAACAAGGCCAGCTGGCAGGATTGAACAGGCCGGATGAGATAACGCAATAAAAACGGGCAGCCAATTGGCTGCCCGTTTTGTTATGACGGCTGTCGTGGTCGACAGGGATTATCAGACCGGCGCATCGGCCGGGCTGGTGAGCTCGGCACCGTTGTCGATGCGCTTGTGCCCTTCCACCAGATGGACGAAATCCACCAGCTCGTCACCGGAAACCGCGAACGCCTGTCCGAAGCCCTTGACGAACAGCCCCTGTTCCGGCTTGAGGCGGAACAGTTTGAAATCCTTGAGGTTGGAGAGACCCTTGATTATCTCGCCAAAACGACCTTCCAGTGCCGCCACCGCCTTGCTCCAGCGAGCGTCGTCTCGGGCCACCACTTCAGCCACCGCATCGAAGGTCAAGCGCTTGCGGGCAAACAGCTCGCGGGCACCGCTCTCATCCTCGATCAGCATCAGGGATACCCGGGGCACCTGTTGCAGGTTGCGGGCGTGGCGGGCGATCTCGGAGATCAGCACATAGTAGCCATCTTCCTGCAGCACGAACGGGGCATAGCTGGCGTTGGGATTACCTTCGCCATCGACGGTGGCGAGCTGCAGGGTGCGGCAGCTGTCGCGAAACTCGCGGATCTCCGGTTGCAGGCGGTTCTGCAGACGCTCCTGACGTTCACTCATGCTTTGACTTCCTCTTGAGAGTTGTGGCGCAGCGCCATGAAACGGGTGACCTGATCGGCCAGCAGCTGGCGTTTCTCGTCGCGACCCAGATAGACCTTGAAAATGCAGCGGCCAGAGTGACCGAAGAACTGGAAGGAGTGCCCCTCCTTGCCCATGAACAGCTTGCTGACCAGCGCAATCCCCGCCACGTTGTCGAGCTTGAGGTGACCATGCAGCTCACCGTCGCGGCCCATCAGGTTGTAGTAGCCGCGTGCGTCCTTGCCTTTCGGGAAGGGGGCTTTTACCTCGAAGATGGATCCTTCTGATTCGACGATGGTGGTCACCGGGCCCCAGTCGGCCAGATCTTCCAGCAGACCTTGCGCGCGATCGGCGGGCAACAGGGTCACCAGCTCGGCGGGCAGATGGCGAACCACCTCCCATTCGCTGATGGCAAGATGGGCCGCCAGGGTGGACGGATGAGCGCCGGGATCCTGCTCCAGCAGCGCGTGAATGCGTTGTGCAATGCTCATGTTTTCTCCCTCTGCGGGACCATATTGTCCCGCTGTTTATCATGGCGGCTACTCTAATAAAGCACCGAAATCAATGCAATTGATAATTGCTATCATTATCAGTGCTTTTTTTCCAAAGCCTTGATATTCTCGGCGGCACACCCGTTTCATTCACCCCTTCGGAGGTTAGCATGGGCCGTCGTCTTGCCCTCGCCATCACCCTGCTCTGCAGTTCACTCTCTCCCTTCTCTGCCGTTGCCGCCGACGGACAGAAAGAGCGTATCGTCAGTATCGGCCCGGCCACCACAGAACTCATTCTGGCCCTTGGCGGTGAATCGAGCCTGATCGCCACCGATGTCAGCAGCCCCTTGCCAAAAGGGTTGCCCAAGGTGGGTTATCACCGGGCGCTGGCCGCCGAAGGGATCCTGAGCCTCTCCCCCACCCGACTGGTGGGCAGTGACGAGATGGGGCCGGCCCCGACCCTGGATCAGCTGCGCCGTGCCGGGGTCAAGGTGGAGGTGCTGGATACCGCGCCGACCCTCGCCAACCTCAACCAGCGTATCGACACCCTCGCCAGCCTGCTGGGCGACAAAGCCGCTGGCGATCGCCTGAAGGCAGAGATCCAGGCTCAGACCGATCAGCTGGCGGCGCAAGCCAAACAGAACAAACCGCTCAAGGTCGCCTTCCTGCTGCTGCACAAGGGGCAACCCACCAGCATCGCCGGGGGTGACACCACCGCCAGCGCGCTGATTTCTCTGGCAGGCGGTATCAATCCGGTCGCCGAGTTGCGCAACTACAAGCCGGTATCCGCCGAATCCCTCATCGAGATGCAGCCCGATCTGGTGCTGGTCAGCGGTCGTGACTGGCAGCAATATGCCGATCCGGCCAAGGTGCTGGCAGAAGTGCCCGCCCTGGCCGCCACCCCGGCTGGCAAGCGTAACGCCATTCACGCCATCGACGGCCACGCCCTGCAAGGGGGCCTGAGCCTCAACTCCCTGCAACAAGCGAACCAGATCGCCCAGTGGATCAAGCAGGGGTCATGATGCGCTTGCCCCTCTCCTGGCTGCTGGCCTTCACCACGGCCGCACTGGCGCTGTTGCTGCTCGGTTCGCTGGCAACCGGCCCCATGACCCTCACCCTAGGTGAGAGTCTGCGGGCGCTGTTTGCTGGGCAGGAGAGCGGGATAGAGTCGCACAAGCTGCTGATCGTGCAGGAAATTCGCCTGCCTCGTACCCTGCTCTGCATCGCAGTGGGGGGGATCCTCGGGCTATGTGGCGCCGTGATGCAGGGGCTGTTTCGCAACCCCCTGGCTGACCCTGGCATCATAGGTGTCTCCGGCGGTGCGGCGCTTGGGGCTGCACTCGCTATCGTGCTGCTTGCCCCCCTCGGCCAGCAGCTGCAAGCCACCATCGGGGTTGGTCTGCTGCCGCTGCTCGCCTTTCTCGGCGGCGCGCTCACCACCACCCTGGTCTATCTGCTCGGCACCCGTGAAGGGGGCACCTCGGTCACCGTCATGCTGCTGGCCGGGGTCGCCATCACGGCGCTCTCCGGCGCGGTGATCGGCCTGCTCACCTATCTGGCGGACGATCAGATGCTGCGCAACCTGAGCCTGTGGCAGATGGGAACGCTGGCGGCAGGCAAACCGGCCGATGTGGCGCTGGCCCTGCTCACCCTGGCGGCCCTGCTGTGGCTCTTTATGCGCGATGCCAATCCCCTCAATGCCCTGCTGCTGGGTGAAGGAGAGGCCCGTCATCTTGGGGTCAATGTGCAATCCCTCAAACGTCGCCTGATCCTGCTCACCGCAGCGGGCGTCGGGGTGGCGGTGGCGGTATCGGGGATGATCGGCTTCGTCGGGCTGATGGTGCCCCATCTGGTGCGCCTGCTGGCGGGCCCCAACCATGTCAGGTTGCTGCCGCTCTCGGCCCTGCTTGGCGCCGCCCTGCTGCTGGCGGCCGATATGCTGGCACGCACCCTGCTGGCCCCGGCCGAGCTGCCGGTGGGCATCATCACCGCCCTGCTCGGAGCCCCCTTCTTCATCTGGCTGCTGGTAAAAGGCCGCCGCGCCCTGTGATACGGACTGTTATGCAACCACTCTCATCCTCACTCTCCGCCCCCCTGTTGAGCTGCAGCCGACTCAGCCTGCGCCGTGGCCAGCGCCAGATCCTGGATGGGCTCAATCTCGACCTCGAGAGCGGCACCCTCACCGCGCTGCTCGGCCCCAACGGGGCGGGCAAGAGCTCGCTGCTCAAGTGCCTGACCGGCGAGCTGGAATATGAGGGTTCCATCACCCTGTTTGGCGCGGATCGCCAGCAGTGGGACAGCAGCCAGCTGGCCCACCGACTCGGGGTATTGCCGCAAAGCTCCTCACTCAACTTCCCCTTTCTCTGTGAAGAAGTGGTCGCCATGGGGCGTTTGCCCCACAGTGAACCGGCGGCGCGGCGTGACGAGATTGTGGCGGCGGCCATGACCCATGCCGGGGTCGAGCATCTAGCCAAACGGCTCTATCCCGGACTCTCCGGCGGCGAGCGGCAGCGGGTGCAGTTTGCCCGGGTGCTGGCGCAGATTTGGCAGGCCCCCTCCCCGACCGAGCAGGCCGAGCAACCCCGCTTGCTGCTGCTCGACGAACCCACCTCGGCGCTGGATCTGAAATACCAGCATCAGCTGCTCACCATGGCGCGCGCCCTCGCCAGCCGCAATACAGCTGTGCTGGTGGTGCTGCACGACCTCAATCTGGCGGCGCGCTATGCCGATCGGCTGGTGATGCTGGAGCGGGGCAAGCTGATGGCCGATGGCACGCCTGCCGAAGTGCTCACCCCTGAGCTGATCGCCCGTCTCTATGATTATCCGGCACAGGTGATCCACCACCCCGAGAGCGGCCTGCCGATGGTAGTGTGACAAATTCAGAGTGCGGTAACGGCAGGAAGCGCGTTATTCATCCCGGAAACTGCAGCGTATAAACCGGTTTTTCACACCCCATATCGCCCTGCTAACATTCATCATCGCCAGATATGTGGTGTGAATATCCTCACACTTTGCTCAGGCAAAACCCCCGCAGCATCACCGTCTACTTATAATGACGCCGCCTCACAGAAGGCATAACTCATTGATGCTACGGAATAATTACAATGAAAAATATCAACAAGACCCTACTGGCTGCCGCAATTTCCCTCGGGATGCTGGCTGGCTGCAACAGCGACAACGACTCAAAGGCAGCTGATCCCATGGTTCGTTTTGCCACCTTCAACCTCTCTTTTGACCGCACTGCCGCCGGTATGCTGACCGGTGAGCTGGCCTTGACCCGCACCGAGCAGGATGCCCTGCTGGCCCGCCTCGCCGAAGGGAGCCTGAGCGGCGCCACTGAAACCAAAGCCAAGAACGTGCAGCAGATCCGCAACGTGGCGGAGATCATCCAGCGCACCCGCCCGGATGTGTTCCTGCTCAACGAGTTCGACAACGACGGCAAAGGCGAGAGCACCGCCGATCTGAAAGCCTTCAACGACAACTATCTGGCCCACGCCCAGCACGCCGAAGTGACGGCTATCAGCTATCCGGTGATGCAGAACTTCGCCACCAACACCGGCCTGATGAGCGGTTATGACCTCAATCTGGATGGCAAGGTTAACAGCGGCCCCGACGATGCCTGGGGCTTTGGCAACTACCACGGCCAGTACGCCTTTGCGGTGATGTCCAAATACCCCATCGACACCAAGCAGATCCGCACCTTCCAGAACTTCAAGTGGAAGGATATGCCGGGCGAGCAGAACCCCATCATCGATGACTGCAACAATCCCAAGGTCAAGATCCCGGCCAGCCGCCAGTGTGGTGATGCCTGGTATTCAGACGCAGCCTGGCAGCAGTACCCGCTCTCCTCCAAGAACCACGCCGATGTGCCGGTACGGATCAAGACCGAAAAGGGGGATGAGGTGATCCACTTCCTGATCTCCCACCCGACCCCGCCAATCTTTGCCAATGCGGCGCGCCACACCGTCAAACACAACCGCGCCGAGATCGCCTTCTGGAACGACTACGTCAAGGGGCTCAACTACATGACCGATGACAAGGGCACCAAGGGTGGGCTGGCCAAAAACGCCAAGTTTGTTATCGCGGGTGATCTCAACGCCGATCCACTCACCGGTGACGGCGACCTGACCGCCATTCAGGATCTGCTAAACAACCCGCTGATGAATCAGGCCATCACCAATGGCACCCTGATCCCGGTCAGCGAAGGGGGTCCGGAGTGTGTCAGCAAGGGGACCGACTGCAAACGCAACCTCAATCGCCCCAACCCGGAACGCATCACCAACTCCAGCGTGCTACAGCTGGATCACGTCATCCCCTCCGCCAACCTCAACGCGGTCAAGAGCGGCGTCTTCTGGCCTGCCAGCTTCGAGGCCGGTTATCACCTGGTCTATGATGCGAAACTCGGCATCGCCAAGGGAGTCAGTTCGGATCACCGCATGGTCTGGGTCGATCTCAAACTCGACTAACCCTGCCATGACCCCGCTGCGGCGGGGTCTTTTATTGGCGATGGTCAGCGAACTGAGCTCTGCTTATTAATCCACCAGTTGGCATTGAGTTATCCATCCATAACTCCTCCATAGCCGTTGAATGGGCCTCGCGATCACAGAACCACCTCGCCAATGGTGGTAGCATGCCTCCTCTTGCCATCCGGCCGCACGGCGGATCCGGTGGCCCTCCCTCCTCCGCTTTCACTTTTTGAGGAACGATTTGATGGAACTGCTTCTGCTTAGCAATGGTAAAGCCAACGAATTTCCGGGTCTGCTCGGCTGGGCCCGCGATCGGGTTCAAAGCCTGCTCGTGCGCAAACAGGTCAAGCGCATCCTGCTCATCCCCTACGCGGTGATCCGCAACGACTGGGATGCCCGCGCCAACGAACTTACCGAGAGCCTCGGGATCGAGACCATCAGCATTCACCACTTCGATGATCCGGTCGCGGCCGTCAATCAGGCCGAGGCCATCTTTATCAGTGGCGGCAACACCTGGCGCCTCAACCAGATGCTGCACGAAAACGGCCTGATCGTGCCGATCCAGCGTGCCGTGCGCGAGCGGGGCGTGCCCTATGTGGGCTGGAGCGCCGGTTGCAACGTGGCGACCCCGAGCATCCGTACCACCAACGACATGCCGGTCTGCAGCGCCGCCGTGCTGCCCGCACTGGGCCTGTTCCCGCTGCAGATCAACCCGCACTATCTGGACGCCAGTATCAGCGGCCACATGGGCGAGACCCGCGACGAGCGTCTGGCCGAGTTCTGCGCCATCAACCCGAGCGAGCACGTGGTGGCCCTGCGCGAAGCGAGTCTGCTGCAAATCACCGGAGAAAACGGCAGCGAGCGTCTGGAGTACTGGAGCGCCCGCGAGCAGGACTTCAAGATCTTCAAACATGGCCAGGAGCCGCAAGCCTTTATGGATGCCGCCCCGCTGGCCGAGCTGACCCCCTTCAAGGTCGGCTGAGCTACTAAGAGCGCTTCACCACTGGCAGGCGGATAGCTCGCGAAACCGCAAAAACGAAAAAAGAGGGATGGCTCAATGCCATCCCTCTTTTTTATCGTCATCTTTCAGCTGGTTGCAGCCTGATTACTCACCCTGCAGGGTCACCAGCACCTTGCGGGCACCACCATCGACGCGATGTTCGCCAAGCCAGATCCCCTGCCAGGTGCCGAGCGCCAACTGACCATCGCGAACTGGCAGCAGCAGGCTCACCCCGAGCAGGGAGGATTTGATGTGAGCGGGCATGTCATCCGCCCCCTCATAGGTGTGGCGATAGTAGGGGGCATCCTCCGGCGCCAGCCGGTGCAGATGAGCCTCCATATCGCTGCGCACGCTGGGGTCGCAATTCTCGTTGAGGGTGAGCGAGGCGGAGGTGTGTTGCAGTAGCAGGTGGGCCATGCCGAGCCGGTAATCCGCCAGCATCGGCAGTTTGGCCACCAGCTCGTCAGTCACCAGATGAAAGCCCCGCGAACGGGGCTTCAACGTCAGCAGGCACTGCTGCCACATCAGACATACTCCATAAAGACGCGGGAGGTGAGTTTGGTGATGAGTTCGTAGGGGATGGTGCCAATCTCGTCGGCCACCCGCTCCACCGGCAACCCCTCGCCCCACAGCACCGCCTCGTCACCGGCCTTGTCGGTTGCGCCGGGCCCAAGATCTACCGTGCTCATATCCATGGAGACACGCCCCACCAGCGGCACGATGCGGCCGTTGATCAGCACGGAAGTGCCATTGGGCGCCATGCGCGGATAACCGTCACCGTAGCCGATGGCGATCACCCCGAGCCGGGTATCGCGATCCGACACCCAGTTGGCGCCATAGCCCACCGGCTCGCCCGCCTTGTGATCCCGCACCGCAATCAGCTGGGTCTTCAAGGTCATCACCGGCTGCAGGTCGTAATCGGCCGCCACCGTGTTGGGGAAAGGCGACACGCCATAGAGGATGACGCCGGGGCGAACCCAGTCGCAGTGGGAGTCTGGCCAGGCCAGAATGCCCGCCGAGTTGGCCATGGCCCGCTCGCCCGCCAGCGGTGCGGTCAACTTGCTGAACAAGTCGATCTGCTCGCGGGTAGTAGGCTGCTCCAGCTCATCGGAGCGGCTGAAGTGGGTCATGATGTTGAACGGCTGCACCACGTTCTTGCACTTGCCGAGTCGTTCGATAAAGGCGCGCATCTCGTCGGCACGTACCCCGAGGCGATGCATGCCGGTGTCGAGCTTGAGCCAGGCCACCACGGGCGCTGGCAGCTCAACCTGCTCCAGCGCTTCGAGCTGCTCCCAGGTGTGAACCGCCGTCTGCAGGTTGTTGGCCGCCAGCACCGGCAGATCGTCGGCGGAGAAGAATCCCTCCAACAGCACGATGGGTTTGACCACGGCGCAGGAGCGCAGCATCAGCGCCTCTTCGATACGGGCCACCGCATAGGCATCCGCATCCACCAGGGTGCGAGCGACCGGCAGCAGTCCGTGGCCATAGGCGTTGGCCTTGACCACAGCGATGATCTTGCAAGCGGGAGCGTGGCGCTTGACCACGGCGAGGTTGTGGCGCAAGGCCGCAGTGTTGATTTGGGCAGTAGCCGCTTTCATGGTTTTCCCTTACGAGGGCACAAATGGTCTCCCCCTCATCGGGCAGAAGACCGCCACTCACTTATCGTCGTCGAAGGCCGGACCGGCATAATTGTCGAACCGGGAAAACAGGCTCTGACGGGCTGCCTTGCAGTGAATGGCAAGCGGGTCAGAGCGGTGGTGGCAATCCTGACCACAGGATTGCCATGATTGTTACTTATCAATAATCGTCGTCAAACGCCGGACCGGCGTAGTTGTCGAACCGGGAGAACTGACCCTGGAAGGTGAGGCGCACCCGGCCGATGGGGCCGTTACGCTGCTTGCCGATAATGATCTCGGCAATCCCCTTGTCCGGGCTGTCATCGTGATAAACCTCATCACGATAGATAAACATGATCAAATCCGCATCCTGCTCGATGGAACCCGATTCACGAAGGTCCGAGTTGACCGGGCGCTTGTCGGCCCGCTGTTCCAGGCTTCGGTTCAACTGGGAGAGCGCCACCACCGGGCACTGCAGCTCTTTCGCCAAGGCCTTGAGGGAGCGGGAGATCTCGCCGATCTCCAGGGTACGGTTGTCAGAGAGCGCCGGCACCCGCATCAGCTGCAGGTAGTCCACCATGATCATGGATAGGCCACCGTGCTCGCGTGCCACCCGACGGGCACGGGAACGTACATCGGTCGGAGTGAGGCCGGAGGCGTCATCGATATACATCTTGCCCTTCTCCAGCAGCAATCCCATGGTGGAGGAGAGGCGCGCCCAATCCTCGTCATCGAGCTGACCGGTACGCACCTTGGTCTGGTCGATGCGACCGACCGAGGCGAGCATACGCATGATGATCTGCTCGGAGGGCATCTCCAGCGAGAAGATAAGCACCGGCTTGTCGGCGGTGAGGGCCGCGTGCTCGCAGAGGTTCATGGCAAAGGTGGTCTTGCCCATGGAAGGACGGGCCGCCACGATGATCAAGTCCGAACGCTGCAAACCGGCGGTCATCTTGTCCAGATCGTTGTAACCGCTCGATACCCCGGTCACCCCGTTGTGGGGGGTCTTGAACAACTCTTCAATCTTGTCGACGGTCTGCTCGAGGATGAGCTTCAGGGGCTGGGGCCCCTCGTTGGCGCTGGTGCGCTGCTCGGCAATCTTGAATACCTTGCTCTCGGCAAGATCCAGCAGATCGCCGGAGGTGCGGCCCTGTGGCTCGTAGCCTGCTTCGACTATCTCGTTGGCGACCGAGATCATCTCCCGCACCACCGCCCGCTCGCGCACGATTTCGGCGTAGGCGTTGATGTTGGCGGCACTCGGGGTGTTCTTGGCGATCTCCACCAGATAGGCGAAGCCGCCCGCCTCTTCCAGCTGTTCGGAGCGCTCCAGCTCCTCCTGCAGGGTGATGAGGTCGATGGGGTTGCCCGCGTTGGAGAGGCGGGTCATGGCCTGGAAGATCAACCGGTGCGGACGGCTGTAGAAATCCTGATCGATAACCCGTTCGGCAACCCGATCCCAGGCATCGTTATCCAGCATCAGGCCGCCCAGTACGGACTGTTCGGCCTCAAAAGAGTGGGGAGGAACTTTCAGCTGTTGTGTCTTGGCGTCTTTTTTCGCCGTCACTTGCTCTGCCATACACATAAAAACCGCAGCGGGAAGGGGACGGGAATTTTACAAAAGAAAGCCAACTACGGCGAGCCCTATCTGGCGGCTCATACCATCATAAAGGGCCAAACCAGAGTCTGCTCTACCTTGACCATTTTGATTTTGCTTCGCATTTTGCGCTCCTTGCGACTCAATCTTCTGCTTTTCATCCGGTTTACTCCTCTTGTTTGACGCCGCATCGCGGCAACCTCGTTCATGAATAATTCATGCCAGAGGTGATATTGATGAATACAAGCTGCGACACAATTAGGGACAGGCAGCCTGCCATGCGCCTTGCTGAGCTTGCCAAAGCGGAGCATGCCCCACCCACAGACGAGAGTGAAAAGAGTCAAAATGAAAAAGATGCTGACCCTGTTTGCCGTGATCCTGGCCATTGGCCTGGGGGCACCTCACGCCGAAGCCAAGAAGTTTGGCGGCGGCAAATCCTTTGGTAAAAGTTACAAAACTGCGCCGGCCCAGCCTGCGGCCAAACCGGTCGACAACAAGAATCCGACACTGAATGCCCAGACTCCGCCGAAAAAGAGCGGCATGATGGGTGGCCTGCTGGGCGGCCTGCTGGCTGGCGGCCTGTTTGCCTACCTGCTGGGCAGCGGTGCCTTTGAAGGTCTGCAAGGAATGGACTTCCTGCTGATCGCCCTGCTGGCGCTAGGTGCCGTCTTCCTGATCCGTACCCTGCGCAAGGGCAAGGTCGCGACGCCACAGCCACAACAGGCGGCCTATGCGGGCTATCAGCCACCGCAATCCGCGGCCCCGCAGCAGTTTGAGCAGAGCAACAGCGCACCGCAAGCCACCGGCTTTGCCGACAGCGACGTGCCGTTCCGCCTGCCGCCGGGCTTTGACATGAACAGCTTCCTAGCCGGTGCCCGCGATCACTATCGCACCCTGCAAGAGGCGTGGAACAAGAACGATCTGGAAAAAGTGCGCGAGTACGTCAGCCCCGAGCTGTTTGAGCAGCTCAAAGCCGAGCGCGCCGAACTGACTGGCGACCAGCATACCGAAGTGATGTACGTCGATACCCAGCTGGTACGCGCCGACTACGGCAGCGACTGGGCTCAGGTGAGCGTGCGCTTCAGCGGCCGCTACATGGACCGTCAGGAGCAGGTCGAAGAAGACATCAAAGAGGTGTGGCACCTCGAACGCGATCTGGCCAAGAACAATGCCCCTTGGCATATCGTCGGTATCGAGCAGCTGTAAGGTTTAGATTGTCACTACGCAGGAGGCGGCCCATGGGCTGCCTCTTTTCATTTCATACCCTCACCTGACCTCATACAGGCGATGGCTATCGTCATTGATAATTGAAGAGTTGTGACCAATCCCAAGATGACATGTCACCACGCACATAACGACAAAGGGCAGCCACCGGCTGCCCTTTCGCATCACATCTGGAGCTATGCGCCCCGCTGACGAATCAGTTGCACCCTTCGGCAGATGTTGAGTTCAGATAGGTCACCTCATTGGACGGTTGATAATCGGCCACGTTGATCACCTTCTTGATCTCGATGTACTCCTTCAGCACGGCTGCATCCACCAAGCCGGCATTGATGGTATCGATCTTCGGATAGCCGTCACCACCGGAGGCGCTGAAGCTCGGGATCGCGAAGCTGTAGGTTGCTGACGGATCAAACGCCTTGCCACCGATGCTGGTGATATTGACGCTCTTGGCCTGGCAATCCACCGCCATATCGATACCGCCAAACTGGGCATAACCACCGGTATTGCGGGTCTTGGTTGCCACCTGACCCAGATAGGTCGCCAGATCGCTTCCCTTCATGGCCGCCTTGTTGACCGTGTTGCCAAACGGGTGCACCAGCAGCACGCTGCGGTAGGTGATATCACCGGCCGGGATGCTGTCACGCACACCACCTGAATTGACGATACCAAAGTCGACCCCCAGCTTGATGCTGGTCGCCGTGGTGATGAGACGACCCAGGTTGGTCTGCTTGTTGCGAACCGAGTTGCGATCACCAACCAGCAAGCCATCTGCCGAGCCAATGACGACATTCAGCTCTTGCTGACCTTTCTCCTGATAACCCAGCAGGGTGTTATACAGCTCCGGATCCTTGGTGATCTCGTCCTGTACGAACTGCATCTTGGTCGGGTCCTTGGTTACGACGCCGTTAGCATCGATCGCCTCGCCCTTGGCGTTGCGCTTGATCAGGTTGACCGGGATCAGCTCATAGCTGGTCAGGGTCAACTTGCCATTCTGATACTCAAACTGGGCACGGCCCACATACTTGCCCCACTCGTGAGCCTGCATGATCCAGGTGCCGTTTTGCTGGTCCGGTTGGCAGTTATCACCCGGTTTGAAATTGGCGTACTTGTTGGTGGTGCCCGGTTCCATACAGACCGGATTCTGGGAGTGGCCACCAATGATGGCATCCAGAGTCCCTGCCGGCAGTGCACGAGCCATCTCTACATCGCCCGGCGCATTGCTGCCGTGCTGACCATTCTCGTAATGGCCCATGTGGGTGATGGCGAAGACCAGATTGGCCTCCTTGTTGCTGCGGATCTGCTGGCCCAGTTTGGCCGCTTCCGTAGTCGGATCGCGGAACTCCAGAGTCTGCACGTTGTTGGGGTCAACCAGCTGGGCGGTATCTTCGGTGGTCAGGCCCAGTACGGCGACCTTGAGACCGCTCTCCAGCTTGAACACCTTGTAGGGGTCAAAGTAGTGTTTGCCACTCGCCTTGTCATAGATGTTGGCCGAGAGCATGGGGAACTGGGCCCACTTGCGCTGCTTCTCCAGTACGCTGAGGGGGTTGTCGAATTCATGGTTGCCCACTGCCATGGCATCGTAGCGAATGTTGTTCATCGCCATGAAGTCAGGCTCGGCATCCTGCAGATCGGACTCCGGCACCCCGGTATTCACGTCACCACCAGATAGCACCAACACCTCGCTGCCAGCAGCCTTGGCCTCGCTACGCAGCTGCTCGACCAGAGTCTTCTGGGCAGCCATACCATACTCATTTTCAGCGTTGTGCCAGAAACGGCCGTGGGTATCGTTGGTGTGCAGGATGGTCAGTTTGCAGACATTTTCGGTGCAGGGTGCAACGGTGTCATTGCTCGAGGTATTACAGCCAGTCAGTGCAGCAAGCACGGCCAGTGCCACGCCGCCTTTGATAAAGTTATTATTCATTTCCATATCACCTTGATTGTTTTGTTATTTATCAACCCTGTCCAGCGGGTCGGGCGCCAATATAACAAACAACAGATGACCGTTTTTCATCGATGACTCACAAATTCTGCTAATTGTGATCTTCGGCCCAACATCCGGCTTCCTGCTGATTTGTCAGGTTTTTTGTTGAGCTGTCACTCACTTGATCCCCTCCCGCACCAAGGAGACGCCACCCGGACGCGCCTTTATGGCATACTCCCCAGCCAGCCATGCCCGAGGAGATGATTTGATGGCCAAGTACGACAAGATTTCCCCCGAGACCCAGCAGGAGGCGATGAAGATTGCCCGTGCCAACCAGAAGCCGGGGCAGACCAAGGAACAGACCCAGCTTATCGCGCAAGGGATCCAGAAAGGCATCGACGAATACAAGAAACAGATGAAGGCGCGGGCCCGCGAAGCGAGCCGCCAGAAAAAAATGCAGGCCAAAGCCAGGCAGCCACAGGGCGCGCCACAAACCGAAGAACAAGACGATCAGCTGGAGCTGGTTGAAGTAAGCCATCAGCATCCCCTGCCCTGGATCTTGCTAGTGTTGAGCTGGCTGGGATTTGCAGCAGCCTGGTTCTGGTCGCACTAAGACGCGCTAGCAAACCTTTATCCGGGATCCTCTTCACAGCCCGGGCCCGGGCTGCTGGTGATTACCTGCGAAGAGTGGTTAAATCCCGCGCCTCTTGCACCGGACTCCCTGTTTTTTGACGATCAGTTTTCAGGAAAGATGTTATGAACCCCGCTCCGCTCTATCTGCTGGCCCCTTTTGTTCTGTTCCTTGTGACCATGCTGCTCTATCGCATTTCGCCGCTGCGGGCGGTCGCCGCCGGCGGGGTACGCTGGTTTATCCTCCCCGCCTTCACCCTGTTTATTTTGCTGATCATCATCAATGGAGCCGCCAATCCCGCCCTGCGCGATCCGGCATTCCACTGGTTGATGCCGGGGCTTGGCTTTGCCCTGAGCCTGTTTCCGGCCCTGCCCAAGGCGCTGGTGCCACGGCTCGCCATCAAGGAGGGGGCCTTTGCCGCCCTCGGCCTGATGCTGATGAGCCTGGCCATGGTCTACTGATCGGCTGGCACAACCGTTAGCATGGCTCAAGGGGCGCTCTGTGACGGGCGCCCTTGTACAAACAATGGCCTGCAGGCATCTTGGTGACAGGATAACCAGCAAGGAGGCCAAATGGACAATCCGCCCGATTTCATGGCGCTGTGGGATTATCAGGATCCCGCCGCCAGTGCCCTTCGTTTTCACACCCTTCTTCCCGAAGCGCGCGCCGCCGCCGACCTGCAACTCGAACTGGAGTTGCTGACCCAAATTGCCCGTACCCATTCGCTGCAGCGCCAGTTTGCCGAAGCCCACCAGCTGCTCGACGAGATAGCGCCTCGTCTCACAGATACAACCCCCAGAGCGCGGATCAGGGCCCTGCTGGAACGAGGCCGCACCTTTAACTCGGCGGGCGACAAAGCCAGTGCCAAACCGCTGTTTGAACAAGCCTGGCAGTGGGGGCTCAAGGAGAAGGAGACCTATCTCGCCATCGACGCCGCTCACATGATCGCCATCGCCGCACCACTGGAAGAGCAGAGCCGCTGGCATCAACTGGCGATGGAGCTGGCGGAACGCAGCAGTGACGAGAAGGCGCGTGGCTGGCTGGCCCCCCTTTACAACAATCAGGGCTGGACCCTGTTCGAACTGGGCCGCTTTGAGGAGGCGAAAACCCAGCAACAGAAGTGTCTGGCCTGGCATCTGCAGCATAACCAGCCGGCCAAGGCATTTATCGCCCGCTGGAGTCTGGCTCGCCTGACCCGGGCCCAGGGTCAGCACCAGCAGGCGCTGGCAGAGCTGCACCAGCTCAAGGCCGATATGGCCGAGGCAGGCGAACCTGAGGATGGTTATCTGTTCGAGGAGCTGGGGGAGAATGCCTTGGTGCTGGACGATCCGCTGGCCGCGGAATACTTCTCCCGCGCCTGGTTTCTGCTGTCACAGGACCGCTGGTTCAGCGCCAACAAGGGGGAGCGACTGGCCCGCCTCAAGCGCCTCGCCAAACTCTGATCCCCCAAAATAGAAAGGGCGGCACGCTAGCCGCCCTCTCTGCTGGCAAGATGGTTCAGGCCCGATTGGACTCCTCCCACCCCTGCTTTTTACGGTAAATGGTGGAGGGGCTGATCTCGAGCAGGGCCGCCGCCTTGGGAATATTGCCATCACAGCTGGCGATGGCCTGTTCGATCACCTCTTTCTCCACCAGCCAGAGCGGACGAATTGGCCCGTTGGCCACCCCGGTGGCGGCCGGAGCCGATGCCACCACTGCCGCAATCGCAGCCGGCAGTTGGGGGCGAACCCCATTGAGCGGTGGCGGCAGAATATCCGGGCTCACCAGCTCCTTGTCGTTGAGCACCACGATATTGCGCACCACGTTCTGCAGCTCGCGTACGTTGCCAGGCCAGGGGTAGTCGAGCAGCACTCGCGCCGCCTCAACGTCAAAATCCTTGAAGCGTTTGTTCTCCTCCTTGGCGTAGCTCTGCAACAGGGTACGCGCCAGCAGCAGGATATCCTCGCCCCGCTCCCGCAGCGGCGGCAGGGTGAGGGGAATGACGTGGAGCCGATAGTAGAGATCCTCGCGAAAACGGCCTGCTTTCACCTCCACCAGCGGATCCCGGTTGGTGGCGCAGATAAAGCGCACATCCACCGTCTCGAGCTTGCCGCTGCCGACCCGCTGCACTGTGCCGGTCTGAATAAAGCGCAGCAACTTGCTCTGCAGATCCAGGTCCATCTCGCAGATCTCGTCGAGAAACAGGGTGCCACCATCAGCCAGGCTGGCCGCCCCTTTGCGATCCCCCTGGGCACCGGTAAAAGAGCCCTTCACATGACCAAAGATCTCGCTCTCCATCAAATCGTGGGGAATGGCGGCGCAGTTGAGGGCAATAAAGGGCTGTTCGCTGCGGGGACTGCACTGGTGAATCGCCTCGGCACACACCTCTTTGCCGGTGCCGCTCTCGCCAGTGATAAAGACGGTCGCCTTGCTGGGCGCCGCGCTCTCGATGATGCGATAGACCGCCTGCATCGACATGGAGGCACCGATAAAACCGAAGAAGGAGCTGCGCTCGAAATTCTCCCGATAGTGGGCAACCAGCGAGCTCAACTGCTGGTGTTTCAAGGCATTGCGAACAGTCGCGCAGAGCCGCTTGCTGTCAAACGGCTTGGTCAGAAAATCGAAGGCTCCGAGGCGCATCGCCTCCACCGCCACATCCACCGAGCCGTGGGCGGTGATCACCACCACCGAGCAAGGCAACTGCTGTTCGGTGATCATCTGCAGAATATCCATACCGGACATATCCGGCAGCTCCAGATCCAGCAGCACCACGGGGGGAGGACTTGCCAGCAACTGTGCCAACGCCTGCTGACCACAGTCGGCCAGCACTACCTCGTACCCCTCCTGGCGCAGGTACTGTTCATAGACCACCGCCAGACTACGGGTATCTTCCACCAGCAGGACACGCGATTTATTTTCAGCCACTGGACTCATCCTTGTATTTGATTCTGCGATCTATTTTGCCTTATTTTCGCGCGCAAACCCAACGCCAAGACAGCTCTGTTATCCCGCGATTGCAGGGAATACACAAGTAAAAACGGCTCCTTAAGGAGCCGTTTTTCACTACAAGAAAAGATTACTTCTTGGCATCGTCTGCAGTCGGCTTCTCGATAGCCAGCAGCTCAACGTCAAACACCAGTACGGCATTCGCCGGGATGGAGCCTGCACCGTGCTCGCCATAGGCCAGCTTGGACGGCAGGAAGAACTTGAACTTGGAGCCAACCGGCATCAGCTGAACACCTTCGGTCCAACCTGGGATAACCTGGTTGAGCGGGAAGGTAGCCGGCTCGCCGCGATCGACGGAGCTGTCGAACTTGGTGCCGTCGGTCAGGGTACCGGTGTAGTGCACCTTGACGATATCGGTAGATTTCGGCTTGGCGCCAGTGCCCATCTTCTCGACCACGTATTGCAGGCCGGATTCAGTGCTCTTCACACCCTCTTTCTTGGCGTTGGCAGCCAGGAACTCTTCGCCCTTCTTCAGATTCTCAACGGCGTCTTTCTCGGCCTTGGCCTTGGTCAGCTCATTGATCTTGGCGTCGTAATCCTGCAGTACCTTCTGGATCTCTTCATCAGTCATCTTGGCTTCTTTGCCCAGACCGTCAGTCACCCCTTTCAGGATCACGGCGTTGTCCAGTTTGATGCCCAGTTCCTGCTGACGCTCCAGGGTATTGGCGATGTAACGACCCATGGAGAGGCCAATTGCGTAGCCAGATTGCTCTTCAAAGCTCTTGGCTTCAGCCTTGGTCGCCTCTGCCGGCTTGCTGGCTTCTGCCTTCACTTCGGCGGTATTGGCCGCAGCAGGCTTCTCGTCTTTTTGGCAAGCAGTCAGACCGACGGCAACGGCCGCCGCCAACAGGGACACCTTCAGAAATTTGTTCATCAGTTTCTCCAAACTCCAAATACCGCTCTCGGTTCCATCGTGAAATGAGAGGTTTATCGTGATAAGCGCCTTATACTAACGCCGTGATCGCAGGTAACAAAAGCGTGAGACCGCAAAAATGATAAAAAGTGCCATTTATCTGGTGAGCCTCTGTTTAATGCTCACCGGTTGCGAGCAAAGCTCCCAACCCAACCAGCAAATGACCCTCGCCAGCACGGGTCTGCTAACCGCAGATCTCTCCAGTGATGGCAAGCAGGCCATCGTCTCCAGCATCAGCCAGGGCATCATCGTCTGGGACTTGGCACAAAACCGCCAGCGCTGGCGCTGGAAACAGTCCGATTCACCGGATGATCTAGTCTCCATCGTCCGTTTTGCCCAAGGAGATGGTTTCGCCGTTACCGCCACTGCGACCACCTTTGCCACCTGGCGGCTTCAGGACGGGCAGTCACAAGGCTACTACTCGCTTCCTGAATCCAGGCTGAGGGATATTGCCCTCTCGGCGGATGGCCGTAATGTGCTGATCGGGCGGGAAGATGGCAAGGCAGAGTGGGTCGATACCCGAAGCGGGCGGCGCCTGCAGTTTCTGGGGCACACCGAACAGATCAATACGGTGGATCTCTCCGCCAACGGTCGCTACGCCCTGACCGGCGGCAACGACTACAGCGCCTATCTGTGGGATACCCGCAGCGGGCAGGTGATCTGGCGGTTCAACCATGGTGGCCGGGTGATCATGGCCAGACTGGAGCCGAGCGGCCGCTACGCCTTCACCGCCGACAGCAGCCGGGCCAGCATCTGGGATCTGAAAACCGGCAAAGAGGTGAGTCAGCTGCAATATGATCACCGCTTCGAGGTCTACACCAGCGCCCGCTTTGCCAACGATGGCAAGTGGCTCATCACCGGCGCCCCTTCCCGTCAGCTCTCCCTGTGGCAAGTGAGCGATGGTGCCCTGCTGCAGAGCTGGCGCGTCTCGCCACAACCCAAGGTGAAACCGCCCAGCGCAGTGGTCTACGGCGTCGCTTTGCGCGACAATAGCCACCTTGTCAGTGCCAGCTCCAGTGGTCTGGCCGAAATCTGGACAATCAAGTAAGGACCCGAAGGCCCATGAGTCAGCAACTTAACGATCGCATCGAAACCCTGGAAACCCGTCTCGCCTATGCGGAGTACACCATAGAGCAGCTCAACGACGAGGTAACCACCCAGGGCCGTGAACTCGATCGGCTCAAATACCAGATCCAGCTGCTGATCGACAAACTGCAAAGCGTACAGCCCAGCCAGATTGCCAGTATGGCCGAAGAGACCCCGCCGCCGCACTACTGATCCGGCGCAATCTCTGGTCAGGCAACATGGTTCGGCATCACTGTCAGCCAATAAAAAACCCGCGATAATCGCGGGTTTTTTATCATCGGCATGGCCGTGATCAGTGGTGATGGCCCTTTCCACCACAACCGCCGCCACCGCAGCAGCCGCCGTGACCATGGTCATCACCGTGGTCGTGGCCATGATCGTGACCGTGGCCAGCACCACCGCAGCAACCGCCGTGGCCGTGATCCTCATCGTGGTCGTGACCATGACCACCACAGCAGCCGCCGTGATCGTGGTCATGACCGTGATCGTGACCGCAACCACCGGCACCGTGAACGTGGCCGTGGGCCAGCTCTTCGGCAGTGGCGGCACGCACGTCCTTGATCTCGACCTTGAAGCCCAGGGTTACGCCTGCCAGCGGATGGTTGCCATCCACTTTGACGAACTCTTCGGACACTTCAACCACGGTCACCGGACGGTGACCATCGTCGGTTTCAGCCACAAAAGTATCCCCTTCGGAGACTTCCATGCCGTCGAACAGCTCGCCCGGTACTTCTTGTACCAGTGTCTCGTCATATTCGCCGTAGGCCTGGCTCGGTGCCAGAGTCACTTCGAAGGCTTCACCTACCGCGCGACCTTCCAGCTCGGCTTCCAGGCCTGAGACCAGGTAACGGGTGCCGTGCAGATAGACCAGCGGCTCTTTGCCGACAGTGCTGTCGATGACTTCACCGTGCTCGTCGGTGACTGTGTATTCCAGCGTAACCACGCTCAGAGGAGCTACTTTCATGTCAGGATCCTGCGGATAGAAAAAAACGGGCTCAGAATACCCTAAAAAGCGGGCCGCGCATATGCCGTGCGGCGCCACGGAGTGACGAAAAAAACGGCAACAGCGTCAGCGAGGAGACCCGCATTCCACCCGCCGTTCCCTTATCAGGGGCGAAACACCCCTATCACCTCTTCCGCCTCTCGAGTCTGCTTGTCGACCTCGGCAGGCGTTTGTACCTGGGTATCGCCACAGGCGACGCAGGTCACCTTCTCGACTCCATGCTCCAGATACAGCATCATGTTGTCCAGCTTGCCGCACGCCGGGCAGACTGCACCGGCAATGAAACGTTTTTTACGTCTGGTTTCCATATTTGTTACCTCCAGGCAGCATCATATCAGGGTTTTTACATGCATCACGCCATCGAGTATCACCATTTTTCCTGCCAGGGCCTGCACGCCGGCAACCGCAAACGGACCCCGGTCGGGCAGCTGTTGCGGATCACCCGGGGCGCCGCGCTGCTGAGACTGGGCCAACATGAGCTGTTGCTTCCGGCAGGCTGCAGCTTCTGGCTCTGCGCCGATGCACTTGCGGCCTTCAGCCCCCTCAGCGGTTGCGAGTACGATCAGCTGAATGTCTCTTTGCGCGTGGCTCAGCCGCAGCAGGCAGGCTGGCTGCAGACCACCCCGCTGCTCGATGCCCTGCTCGACTCGCTGGCACGGTGGCAACGTCCAAAAGAGTGGCAAGGGGCCTACGGTCAGCGACTGCAGGTGATCCTGGATGAGCTGCAACAGTGTGCCATCAGCCAGCAGGGTCACGGTGAGCTGCAAGCCTGCTGGCAAGCGCTGGCCAATGGCCAACCGGAGTCTCTGCAACAGTGGGCACAACAAGCCGATGCGCCGGTGGAAGGGAGTGAATTGCAACAACAGTGGCAACTGCTGCAGGCGCTCAGATTGCTCAAGGGCGGCAGCAAACCCGCGCAGGTGGCCAGCAAGCTGGGTTATGCCGATGAGGCCGCATTGCAAGCGGCCTGCCAGCAGTGGGGCGTTGGCGAGGATGGCGATCAATAACCGGACACAGGTATGAATGCGCCAACTAAATTGGCTGAACGAGTCCAGTTTTTTGCCAGATGGTCGTTAACAAGGAAGGGCCATCCCCCCCGTAATCCTTTATGCTAAAGGCCTGAAGTGACTGCCAACCTTTCGACCAACAGGACATCTGCCATGACGAGCAAAGCCAATCAATCCCAGGGCATGTTGCTGTTTCACCTTTCAGCCCAGCAATCCTTTGCCATAGGCACCCTCAAGGTAAAGGAGATAGTCCCTTACACCCAGCTGACCGCCATGCCGCACTCGCATCCGACCGTGCTGGGGGCCGCCAATATGCGCGGCGCCACCATTCCGGTGATCGACATGGCGATGGCGGTGGGTTATCGCCCCATCAGCAAGGAGGAGATGCCCCACTGCTTTATCATCATCACCGATTGCCGCCGCACCCTGGTGGGCTTTCTGGTGCGAGGCATCGACAAGATCACCGAGTGCAACTGGCGCGATATCGAGTCACCTCCCGCCGCCCTCGGCCACAATGTGTTTGTGACTGGTGTCACCCGGGTCAATGACCAGCTGATCCAGCTGCTGGATGTGGAGCTGATCCTCTCCCGGGTCTATCCGGACGATCCGAGCCACCTCTATCCGGTGCTGACCGATGTGCAGCGGGAGCGGATCAAGCCGATGCGGATCCTGCTGGTTGATGACTCCTCGGTCGCCCGTCGCCAGCTGATGGCAGCCCTCGATTACATCAATATCCCTTATGAGGTCTGTACCAATGGCAAGGACGCACTGACCCTGATGCAACAACGTGCCAGCCAGCAGACCCCCATCGATATTCTGGTGAGCGATATCGAGATGCCTGGGCTCGATGGCTACGAGCTGGCCTTCGAGGTACAGAGCGACAGCAAACTGGCGGGGGCCTACATCATCCTGCACACCTCCCTCTCCAGCGAGATCAGTGTGGAGCGGGCCCATCAGGTGGGCGCCCATGAGGCGCTGACCAAGTTCGAGGCCAACGAGCTGATCCAGGCCATGTTGCGCGGTGCCGAACATCACGATCGCCTGCTGAAATAAGCCAATGACTGGCGGGAGCTGAACACCTCTCGCCCCTCTATCTTCGACCCAGACCGACGACGCCATGCTGACCGAAAGCCACTTCCACGCCCCCTGGTGGGCCCGCAATCCTCATCTGCAGACCATATTGCCCAAATGGCTGCGCCGGACTCCGGCCCGATTTGTGGCCGAGCGCTTCGAACTGACTGACGGGGATTTTGTCGATCTCGCCTGGAGCGGCGAGATCACGACAGATTCGCGACCACTGGTGGTGGTCTTTCACGGGCTGGAGGGGAGCATTCACTCCCACTATGCCAAGGGATTGTTCGCCCACCTGCAGCAAGAAGGCAGAGAGGCTGTGCTGATGCACTTTCGCGGTTGCAGTGGCGAGCCAAATCGCCACCTGCAGGCCTATCACTCCGGCGCCATCGGTGATGCGCAGGAGCTGATTGCCGAGCTGAGCCAGCGCTTCCCGGGCAAACCGCTGATCGCCATCGGCTTTTCACTGGGTGGCAATATGCTGGTCAATCTGCTGGCGCGGGGTTGTCCTGCGGCATTGAAAGCGGCGGTGGTGGTCTCGGCCCCGCTGCAGCTGGAGAGTTGCGCCGAGCGGGTCAATCAGGGCTTCTCGAAGGTCTATCAGAACTATCTGCTGCGCACCATGCGCCGCAACCTGCTCAACAAGATCAGCCAGCAGCAGAAAGCGAGTGAACGCTGGCAACCTCGACAAGTGGAGCAGATTGCCACCCTGCGCGATTTTGACGAGCTGGTTACCGCGCCGCTGCACGGCTTTCACAGCGCAACCCACTACTACCAGAGCTGCTCGGGACTAACGCTGCTGGCTCAAATCCCCATCCCTACCCTGATCCTGCACGCCGCCGACGATCCCTTTATGTCACACTCGGTCATTCCCCGGCCGGAGCAACTCTCGCCCACGGTGCGCTATGAGCTGAGCCAGCGTGGCGGCCATGTCGGCTTTCTGCACGGCACGCCCTGGCGGCCACGGTTTTGGCTGGATGAACGGATCAGTCGCTGGATTGCCGAACAGACTCAGGGTGCGGTGCAGAACTGATTGCGACCCCCAGCCTTGGCCATGTAGAGGGCCTGGTCGGCCCGCGCCAGTAGCTGCTCACCACTCTCCCCGCCTTCCAGTGTCGCGATCCCCTGACTGATGGTCACCCGACTGGCAACATCGGATGCCAGATGCTCAAGCTGCAATTCGGCCAGCCCATCCTGCAACCGCTGCGCTACCTTAGCTGCGCCCTGACTATCGGCATCGGGTAGCAGCAACACAAACTCCTCACCGCCGTAACGGGCAGCCAGCTCCGCCTCACTGCGCACCACACGCATCATCAACTGCGCCACTTCCCGCAGGCAGACATCTCCCGCCTGATGGCCATAGTGATCGTTAAAGCGTTTGAAGTAGTCCACATCGATGAGGATAAGGGCAAGCGGGGCGCCGCTCGACTGACTATGGGCTTTGCAGCGTTCGAGCTCCTGACTGAAGTGGCGCCGATTGGCAAGACCAGTCAGTGGATCCTGCTTGGCCAGTGCATCGAGGCGCCGCAACAGGGCCAGATTGTCATGCTCACGCATCACGGCCAATTCAAACCAGCGATGCAGCATCCGGCGACCAACCTCCAGCGCCATTATGGTACATACCACCTCAAGCAGATAAAGCTGCGGAAAATCCACCTCCAGCCACCACAAACGCGCAACGCCAAATAGCAACGGTACACTGAGATAGGCATACAACACGCGTCGGTCGGGATAAAACGCGATCAGCGCAGCCAGTAAATTGAGGCGCATGATCCCGTTGGCATAACTTGCCCCTCCTCGCAGCTCAACTTCACCAATGGTGAAGATATGCAGCGTCCAGACGACCCCCCAGACCAGCATTACGACCAATGCGCACCATAGCCAGACTCGATCCTGCAGATGATTGCAGAGCAGGGCTGCAACCGGCAGCAGCAGCAGCACGACCATGACAAAGCCCAGCTCACTCTGAAAGCGCCATGGCAGAGTACCGTCACTGGCCAGGCCTGCCTGGCTGTAGACCTGGTAGCGTATCGCCAGAAACAGCACAACCAGCCAGTTCAGCAACCAGAACCAGACCATGCCGCGACTGATGGCCTGGCGACGAGCAAGATCCATGTGAGCCGATATCGTTGAGGGGGCCCGGCGTTGCTCTTCAGACAACATGTCTCACACTCCACGAAACGCGTAAAAAGAGGTTGCACTCATTTTATTGCGCACAACAATAGCTGACGGTTATACCCTTTTGCATCGAGATCCCTTCATGATAATCCCCTGGCAAGCGTTGGATGCCGATACCCTGACCAACCTGATCGAACAGTTTGTGCTGCAAGAAGGCACCGAATATGGCGAACATGATGTTTCGCTTGAAGCCAAAGTCGCTATGGTAAGGACTCAATTACAGCAAGGCATCGCCGTGATCGTCTATAGCGAGTTGCATGAATCGGTCAATATTGTGCCACGCGATCGTTTCAACGAGCCGTCTTGACCATCTCGGGTTCACGCCCGTATAACGAAACTCCCAAGGAAGAGAGCATTCTATGTCGGCCAAGCATCCCATTATCGCCGTCACCGGATCGTCCGGTGCCGGTACCTCTACCTCCACCATCGCCTTTCGATCCATGTTCCACCAATTGGGTTATCAGGCAGCCGTGGTGGAAGGTGACAGTTTTCACCGCTACACCCGCCCCGAGATGGATGTGGCAATCCGCAAGGCGCGTGAACAAGGACGCCACATCAGCTATTTTGGCCCCGAGGCCAATGACTTCGGCTTGCTGGAGAGCTTTTTTCAGGGCTATGGCCAGGATGGCACCGGCCAGTATCGCCGCTATCTGCACAGCTTTGACGAGGCGGTCCCCTTCAACCAGATGCCCGGCACCTTCACCCCCTGGCAGCATCTGCCGAGCGACACTGACCTGCTGTTTTATGAAGGGCTGCACGGTGGTGTGGTCACTGAGGATCACAACGTAGCCCGCCACGTGGACTTTCTCATCGGCGTGGTGCCCATCGTCAACCTGGAGTGGATCCAGAAGCTGATCCGCGATACCTCGGAGCGCGGCCACTCCCGTGAGGCCGTAACCGACTCCATAGTCCGCTCCATGGATGATTACATCAACTTCATCACCCCGCAGTTCTCGCGCACCCATATCAACTTCCAACGGGTGCCGACAGTGGACACCTCCAATCCCTTCAGTGCCAAGGTGATCCCGAGTCTGGACGAGAGTATGCTGGTGATCCGGTTTCGCGGCATAAAACAGGTCGATTTTCCCTATCTGTTGTCGATGATCGACGGCTCATTCATGTCACGAATGAATACCATCGTCGTGCCGGGTGGCAAGATGGGGTTTGCCATGGAGTTGATCCTTAAGCCACTCATCCAGCAACTACTTGAAACCGGCAAGATCACTTAAGCCAAGGAGTTCACAATGCGGTTAGCGTTTATCTCTGTGGTATTGGCCGCCCTGCTTGGCGGCTGCAGCAGCGGGCCGACGGCCCCCACGCTGGAGTCCGGCACCATGCTGGTTCGTCCGATTGGCAACTGGACCTATGGCGCAACCCCGCGCTACGCCCTGGCCGAGCAGTATCAATTCGCCGGTGAGCTGGCGGAAGGGTGGCTGGAGCCGATGCAGCAGGCGGTAAGCCGGGAGCTCAATGGCAAGGGGTGGCAGAGCGCACCACTCGACGAGGCGGATCTGTGGGTCGCCATCGGCGTCGCGGGCGGCAAGGATATGAGTGACGGCGAGATTTTCGCACGTCTTGGCATGACCCCCGGGGTATATGCCTCGGCCAACCAGCGCAAAGGGTCGCTGGCCATCGTGCTGCTCGATCGCAAAACCCAGAAAGCGGTCTGGAGCAGCATCATCCAGCTGACCAGCGACGTGAGCATTGCAGACAACCAGCGTCAGGCGCTTAGCCAGCAGCTCGCGGCCGAGCTGCTCAATCGCGTCCCCACCAACTAGTGCTTGTTTAGTGATAACAGATGGATAGAAAAACGGCTTGCCTCCCGGCAAGCCGTTTTTTGTGGTCTCAACCTCTTGACCCAATCCGGCCTAGGCCAGACCGGGGCACAAAGCTGCACACCTTCAGCTATCTGTGGTCACTTATTTAAGCGTACAGGTCAGCAGTGTGACCCCTTTCTGGGTGAGGAGGGCTTGTTTGTCCTGATTCCAGAAAGTGGTGACGCTGTCGGAATATTTGGCGCCAGATTCAGACTCAACGCGCGCCAGCTTGTGGTAAACCCCGGCATAGGGGAACTGCACCATGTCAGCCTGGGCATCATAGGTAACGGCCAGCATCTCTTCACCACACTGGTATTGGCTGTATTGATACTGAGTAGGTTGCGGGCTGCTGCACGCCGCCAGGCCCAAAAGGGGAAGCAGAGCGATCAATTTTTTCATTGCACTTTCCTTATGTAATGGCTTTATGTCATGGCCTTGTGCAGTGGCCTTACGTAACGGCCTTATGCCAGGGTACCAACGAAACTATCGTTATCAAGCTTCAACAATTTGATAACTATGGGTAATTTGTACCGCTTTTTCCAACATCAGGGAAACAGAACAATATTTTTCCATCGACAGCTCGACCGCTCTGGCCACCTGCTTCTCCGCCAATCCCTTGCCTGTCACCACGAAGTGCAGATTAATCTTCTCGAAAACCCGGGGCACGCTATCAACCCGTTCGCCACTGACCTCGACATGACAAGCGGTCACCGACTGGCGCGCTTTTTCTAGGATGGAGACCACATCAATAGAGCTGCAGCCACCGACCGCCAGCAGGATCATCTCCATCGGGCTGGCCCCCTCACCGGGGTTGGCTCCATCCAGGATCACCTTGTGACCGGATTCACTCTCACCCACAAACTTCATCCCTTCCACCCAGCTGACCTTGGCTTTCATCTCGCACTCTCTCCTGTTAATCGTGATGATGGATCCCTAGCATAACCCAGTCGCTTATCTCTGCCGAACAGGGGGAGTTGGGATGGAAATAGATCAAAATCAACATCTCCGACCTCTATCTTCCCTAGAATGGCCGAAGCAGCGCAGCAGGCATTACCCAAAGGGCTCTTGCAAAAGGGCGCAAAGCCTTGTCAGCACAGACAAAGGCTCTTATCCTACTGCGACTAATACAAGGAATGGCAAGATTGGCAGCTTGCCCGGACGCACAAGTCCATAAAAAGACACTACAGAGGAATTCTCATGGTTATTGGCAAACCGCAAAGCGATCCCACCCTGGAATGGTTCTTGTCGCACTGCCACATTCATAAGTATCCCGCGAAGAGCACCCTGATCCATGCGGGTGAAAAAGCGGAGACCCTCTACTACATCGTCAAGGGCACTGTGGCCGTCTTGATCAAGGACGATGAGGGCAAAGAGATGATCCTCTCCTATCTGAACCAGGGTGACTTCCTGGGCGAGATGGGGATGTTCGAGGAGAACGAGAATCCCGAGCGTTCCGCCTGGGTTCGCGCCAAAGGCTCTTGCGAAGTGGCAGAGATCTCTTACAAGAAGTTCCGCCAGCTGATCCAGGTCAACCCGGACATTCTGATGCGTCTCTCTGGCCAGATGGCCAAGCGCCTGCAGCACACCAGCCAGAAAGTGGGTAACCTCGCCTTCCTGGATGTGACCGGCCGGATCGCCCAGACTCTGCTCAACCTGGCCAAGCAGCCAGATGCCATGACCCACCCGGATGGCATGCAGATCAAGATAACCCGTCAGGAGATCGGCCAGATCGTCGGCTGTTCCCGTGAAACCGTGGGCCGCATCCTCAAGATGCTGGAAGAGCAGGAGCTCATCTCCGCTCACGGCAAGACCATTGTGGTATTTGGTACTCGCTGATGCCCCATCAACAGGCCTAACTGAGGCCTTGGGATAAAAAAGGCTGCTACGGCAGCCTTTTTCGATCCTCTCCCCTATAATCCCGAACGCCCTTCACTGTTCCGGCATTCGCCCAGAGAGTTACTATGCATCTTCAATGTCCCCGCTGCCGCAGTCCGCTCCATCTTCATGAAGCCTCCCAGGGGCGCTATTGCGACAACAAGCATCACTTCGATCCGGCACCGGAAGGTTATCTGGACCTCATCCCCGGCAAGAAAAACCCCAAAGACAGCGACAGCCGCGCCCTGATGCGCGCCAAGCACCATTTCCTGGAAGCCGGCAACCAACTGCCGCTGGTCGAGGCCATGGCCGCCCTGCTCTCTCCCCTTGCCCCGCAAGAGCTGGTTCATCTGGGATGTGGTGAAGGCTACTACTGCCGCGCGCTGGCAGAGCGCCTGCCCGGCTGGCAGTTTGCTGGGGTTGATATCGCCAAGAACACCATTTTTGCCGCCAAAAAAGCGCAGCCGGACGGCCAGTTTGTCATTGCCGATCCCGCTCGCGCGCCGTTGCAACCGGGCTCTGCTCAGGTGCTGCTGGTCAACGATCTCAAGGTCAAGACCGAACAGCTGGTCAGCTGGCTGGCCCCCGGTGGCTATCTGCTCTATCTGCAGCCAGGCCCGCGTCATCAGTGGCAACTGCGGGTCAGCCTCAATCCGGTGAGTATGGAACACCCTTTAAGCTGGCCCTCGCTTGCCGGTCTCCGACTGGTAAGCCAGGAGCGCTGCCAGTTCCCTATCTCTATGGATCAGACCATGCGCGCCTTTATTCTGGAGACAAGCCGTCTCGGCTGGCGCGCCAACGGCGAACAGCGCCATGCCTTTATCCAGCAAGGCCCGGCACAGCTGGAACAGGATTTGCTGATGACACTGTGGCAAAAAGCAAGCTGACCGCCAGACAGGAGCACGGCAAGTGCTCCTGTCCCATTTTCCTCCCGCCACTCTTCTCCCCCTTCGTGATACGCCTCACAACTTGAGTCATCGACCTTATTGGTCAGGCCAGTTTTAATGTCAAAACAGCCAATAGAGAATAATTCATTGAATTTAATCTCTTTTTAACCTGTCAAAAAACGTCATATCCAGTATCAACAGCGCCCTTCAGCACCAAATTAAACAACGACAGATTCAGGCCCAGTCAAGGTTCAAGCGCCTACCGTGTGGCTATCGGACCCTTTCCGATTTCCATAGAACCGACCACAGGTTCGGAAGTGTTTACATCAGAGGAAATAAGGATATGAAAAAGTCTGCACTGACTATGGCCATCTCCAGCTTGCTGCTGGCCAGTGGCGCCCACGCTGCTACCGTTTACAACCAGAACGACACCAAGCTGGATATCGGTGGCCGTGCCCAGGGTGCCTACTACGGCACTGACAACAACAGCGCCGAAGGAGATCAGAGCTACTTCCGTCTGCACGTTGCTGGCGAGACCAAGATCGCTCCCGAGATGAAGGCATTCGGCTTTGCCGAATACAACCTGCCGACCTCCGGTTCTGACAACGATGAACTGCGTTACGCCTATGCCGGCATCCAGCACGATCGCTTCGGTGCCTTCAGTTATGGCCGTCAGGATGGTCTGTTCACCAAGGCCGTAAACAACTATACCGACGTACTGCCCGAATGGGGTGGTGATGGCCTGGGCAAAGATACCGAAGTATTCGGTACCGGCCGTACCAACGGTCTGGCTCAGTACATCTTCAACTACGAAGGTCTGACTCTGGGTGCCCAGTTCACTGGTAACAATACCCCGCAAAATGCTGGCCGCAGCGCCATTGCCGAGTCCTTCAACGGTAACCTCTACAACGGTGAGAGCTGGAACAGCACTGGTTCCAAAGAGGGCTTTGCCTTCTCTGCCAACTATGACTTCGATATGGGTCTGAGCCTAGGCGCTGCATACAACCAGGCTGGCAAAACTGCCGAACAGGCCCGCTACGCAGCCTTTGGCGGCGAGAAAGATGCCAAGCTGATGGGCTTCGGTGCCAAATATGCTGCAGGCGACCTCTATCTGGCGGCAACCTATTCCCACGGTGAGAACCACCTGTTCGTCAACAACGGCTACGCCGAGAAGATGGATGGTTACGAAGCCGTTGCCCAGTACACCATCGGCAAGTTCAAGCCTTCTCTGGCTTACCTGCGCACTGACGTCAAAGATACTGCCCACGGCATTGACGACACCTACACCGAGTACGTATCCATCGGTGCCTGGTACAACTTTACCGAGAACTTCAACGCCTACGTTGACTACAAGCTGAACCTGCTTGACTCTGTTGATGGCAAGTCCACCAACTCTCTGGGCAAGAACACCGACGACGTTGTTGCTGTCGCCCTGCAGTACAACTTCTAAAAGGTTGACTGTCGGTTATACCCTGTGAAACCAATGTCTACTGTTTGAATTTCTTCCGGCCGCTCTGCGGCCGGTTTTTTATTGCGCGTTTTCAGCACCTTGCATATAACTATCGAGCGGATAGCTGTAATTTCAGCCCGTTGGACAAGCAAGGATGCGCAAAGAGGGGAGCAGGGATGACAGAGTTACTCGGAAAACGGTGGGGGCCACTGTGGCCAGTGTTACTGTTGCTGGTGAGCATCGGCTGGAGCGGGAATAGCGCCGCCAGTAGTGAGCGCAACCTCTATCAGCAGCTTGGGCTGGCCGGCAAACTCGACAGACAAACCTTTCAAAAAGCCCTTGTCAGCTATCAAAGCGTACGCAGCAAGCAAAAATCCATCCTGACCATCATTGATTACAGCAAGCCTTCGACTCAGCGCAGGCTGTTCGTCATCGACATGAAACGTCACAAACTGCTTTATCACACCTGGGTAAGCCATGGCCGCAACTCAGGTGAACTAGCCGCAGAGCGCTTTTCCAACCAGCTCAACTCCCGACAAAGCTCCCTCGGCGTCTATCGTACCGCAGAAACCTACTTGGGCAAGCATGGCTACTCCCTGCGGCTGGATGGGCTCAGCCCCGGCAAAAACTGCAATGCCCGCAAACGTGCCATCGTGGTGCATGGCGCCGCCTATGCCAGCCCAAACCATCTGCGCAAATATGACAAACTGGGCCGCAGCTGGGGCTGTCCCGCCCTGCCAAAGGAACAAGCCAGGGCCATCATAGATACCATAAAAGGGGGCAGTGTCATCTACGCCCACGGCTAACGGGCACAACACCATAAAACACAAGGCCAGCAATCGCTGGCCTTGTTTGTCACGCTCTCACACTAAACGGGACGAGTTATTGGCGCACCACCAGGACCGGGCACGGAGCATGACGCACCACGGATTCGGCAACGCTGCCTACCAGCAGATGGCTGATGCCGGAGCGGCCGTGACTCCCCATAACGATCAGTTCAACCTCGTCTTCCTTGGCCTGGATAATGATTTCATCCGCTGCCCTGCCAAAGCGAATATCAAACGTTGCCGGAATAGGCAGGGTGGCAATCAGCTCTTTGAGTTGGGCTCTGGCCTGACGCTCCATTTCGTGAGTGATCTCAACGGCTGTCATATGAAGAATTTTGTAACTGTCAAAGCCGTGCAGTTGGTCTACGACATGGATCAGCTTGAGCTGGGCCTCATGGCTCTGCGCCATGAATACGGCATAGTCGAGTACCGCCCGGGACATTTGGGAAAAATCGACAGGACAAAGCAGAGTTTTGATCGATGGCATAATGCAGTCTCCTCTACTGATTGGGGTACTATTGAATCTTGAGTTCATCATAACCATCAGATTGAAAATAACTCTCGACCCTGTCGCAAAATGAACATCAGGGATTTTTTCTGTACGCCGTCGCCATCAATGCCATGGTATAAAGTAGGGTATCAGTGTTTTTTCCTCTGCCCCAGCGAGGCCAGCTCTGACCATGCTACGCATCTGTCTGTTGCTCTGTTGTCTGTTCACTGCGGCGAATTGCCGGGCAGAGTCTATTGACGTTTATTGCGATGATTGGCCCGGTTTTTGTCAAAAGGATGGCAAAGGCCTCTATCTAGATCTGGTGCGAGCCATCTACCAGCCTCACGGCTATCAGGTAACCCCCCATATTGTGCCCTATAAGCGCGCTCTCGCTGTCATTGCAAAAAAAGGGGGAGATATCGCCATGGGGGTATATCGCGATGAAGTATCCGGCGTCCAGCAATCTCGCTATCCGGCATCAGCGGATGACCTGACCGTGTTCATGCTCAAGAAATGGCAACCCCAGTGGCAAGGGGAGAAAAGTCTGGAAGGGCAAACCGTGATATGGCGGCGGGGCTGGGCATTCGACAAGTACATTGCGGTCACCATGCAGTGGCATGAAATTGACAGCGATGAGCTGGCCCTGCAACTGCTTGGTAAAGAGCGATATCGCTTTTACCTCACTGCCGGCGTGCTCTATGTGGATGAGGCTATCCCTCCCGAGCTGCATCGCGTCTTCCTGCGCTGGATCCCGACCTATCCCATTTTTGCCGATACCCAGCAAGGCAACCGGATGTTACAGCTCTGGGATAAGGGAATGGTTGAGTTGATCCGCAGCGGGGGTCTGGCAGAGATCTATAAGCACTATCAGCTCTATGACTACTATCAGGGTTTTATCGAAGAACTGGAACAGAAAGTGGCTGCCAGTCCTGCAGACTGAATGATAACGTTGCGCTAATTACTCTCCCCTCATTCCCTTGGCCAAGCGGTCGTAGAGGATCACATTGACCGAGGCCGCCAGATTCATACAGCCACTGGTCGGCACATAAACCACATCTTTCACCGCGCCATAGAGGGCAGGATCGAGCGTACCATCCTCCGGCCCGAAGATATAAAAAGCGCGTTCCGGATGGACATAGTCGGGGAGCGGTGTAGCGCCGTCGATCAGATCGACCACCACGGGCACGCATCCCTGCGGGATAAACGCCATCAGATCATCCACCCCGAGCAGCGGGATCTTCTCCACCATCTGCTTGGTATCAGTGGCAAAGCGGCGCGCCAGCTCGAAGCGGTTGCCGGTGTAGTAGACCTCGTCCACCCCGTAACAACCCGCAGCCCGCATCACGGAACCGACATTTTCCGGGGACTTGGGATTGACCAACCCCACGCAGCAGAATGCACTCTTTTCCATCATCTCTCCTCATCTTGCGACGGCCATTATAAGCCGTTGCAGGGCCACCGACCCGTTAAAAGTCCCCTCCCCAGCTAAACCGCTCGCCAACCCAGCTTTGAATGTCGATTTTTTGTGCGCAAGCCGACAAATTTTGTACAAGCCGATAGCCAGCAAACGTTTCCCAGCAATAATGGACAAACGTTTGTAAATGGATGTTTGTCTATGACTGAGCGTGAACAAGAGATCCTAGCCCTGCTGCGTCAGGATCCCATGATTGCCCAGCAGGATCTGGCCGATCGCCTCGGCATCAGCCGCTCCGCGCTGGCCAGCCACATCTCCAGCCTGATCCGGCAGGGATATGTGCAAGGCAGAGGTTATGTACTGCGAGAAGGCCCCTACGTAGTGGTGATCGGCGGTGCCAATATGGATATTTGTGGCACCAGCCACGACAACCTGCTGCTCGGTGACTCCAACCCGGGCAAAGTGCGCACTTCAGCCGGTGGTGTCGGCCGCAATATCGCCGAGAATCTGGCGCGATTAGGGAGCGATACCCGGTTGCTGACTGCCGTCGGCAACGACCAGTATGGTCACCATCTGCTAGAGGTGAGTCAACGAGCCGGCGTCGATGTACGCCAGACCCTGGTGCTCGATGGTCACGCGACCTCCTGCTACCTCAGCATTCACGATGGGAGCGGTGAAATGAGCTGCGCCATTAACGACATGGCTATCATAGAGCAGCTCACCCCTGCCCGCCTGACCCCCCTTGGCGGCTTTCTCGGGGGTGCCAAGCTCTGGGTGCTCGACACCAATCTGGCCATCCACACCCTCGACTGGCTGTTCGAACGACAGGGGGATCACGCCATCTTTGTCGATACCGTCTCGGTGGCCAAGGTGGAGAAGATCCGCCCCTGGCTCGGCAAGATCCACACCCTCAAACCCAATCGCAGCGAGGCTGAGCAGCTGTGTGGCATGACCATCGCCGGGCCAGACTCTTGGCCCATGGTAGCCGCCTGGTTCCACCGCGCCGGAGTCAAGCGATTGTTCCTCAGTCTGGGTGAGCAGGGGATCTTCTATAGCGACGGCGAGCAGCAGGGCCACCTGCCGATACTGGGCAGCCCGGTGCTCAACGTCACCGGTGGCGGGGATGCCTTTATGGCCGGCCTCGCCCACGCCTGGCTGCAAGATCTCGATATCACACAGACCACCCGTTTTGCCCTGGGCTGTGCCGCCCTCACCGTCAATTGTTCCGATACCGTTTTTTCCGGTCTCTGCAAAACCGCCGTTGACCGCATACTGGAGGAGTACCCATGCTGAATACTTACCTCGATATCCAACCGGAAGTTGCTGCCGCGCTGGCCGCTGGCAAACCGGTGGTTGCCCTCGAATCCACCATTATCTCCCACGGCATGCCCTATCCGCAGAACGTGGAGACGGCCCGTCAGGTAGAGCAAGTGGTACGCGATAACGGCGCTATTCCAGCCACTATCGCCATCCTCGACGGCCGCCTCAAGGTGGGTCTCGATGCGGGGGCTCTGGAAGCGCTGGGCCGGGCAGGCCACGACGTAACCAAGTGCAGCCGCCGGGATATTCCGTTCGTGCTGGCACGCAAGGGAATGGGCGCCACCACCGTCGCCTCCACCATGATCATCGCCGCCATGGCGGGGATCCGGGTCTTTGCCACCGGTGGCATTGGCGGGGTACATCGCGGTGCGCAGGAGACCTTCGATATCTCAGCCGACCTGCAGGAGCTGGCACAAACGCCGGTGGCCGTAGTCTGCGCCGGTGCCAAGTCGATCCTCGATATCGGCCTGACGCTGGAGTATCTGGAGACCCAGGGCGTGCCGGTGATCGGCTATCAAACCGAGGAGCTACCCGCCTTCTACACCCGCGAGAGCGGCTTCAAGGTTGACTATCGCCTCGATACCCCGGCAGCCATCGCCGAGGCGCTGCGCCTCAAGTGGGAGCTGGGACTGGCGGGCGGCGCCGTAGTGGCCAACCCCATCCCGACCGCACACGCCATGCCGAAAGCCGATATCGACGCGGCCATCGCCCGAGCGCTCCATGAAGCGGACGAGCAGGGGATCAAGGGCAAGGCGTCAACCCCCTTCCTGCTGGCCCGCGTCTGCGAACTGACCGGCGGCAACTCGCTGGCAGCCAACATCCAGCTGGTACTGAACAACGCGGCCCTCGGCGCCCGCATCGCTGCCAGCCTGTAATCGCACACCGATACCTCGCCATGTAAAAGAGGGCCTGACGGCCCTCTTGTTGTTTTTGCTATCTACTGTGCTATTGCAACGCTGTGTTATTGCAGGACCACGCGCCCATTGAGCGGTTGCACCGGCCGGTTGTTGGGGTGGTGCATCACCGCCTTGAAGGCGTCGATCTGGGCCTGACTGACCTCAACCGGCTGCTTCATCACCAGCCAGCGCACTCCTTCCGAGCATGGAGGCGTAGTAAGGGAACCGCTGAAGCGATAGTAGTCATGGCTTTCCGGCAGCAGTTGCTCAGCAGAGAGCGGCGCCTTGAGGGCCTGGATCTCCCCCACCTTGGCAGGTAATGCACTCCAAGCTGCCGCCAGCGCAGGATTGGCCTTGCCAGCCTCGAACATCACCGCCACCACGGCGATCTCTTCCTTGTCACTGACGTGCACCAGATGCCCTTCCAGCGGATAGGATTTGCCCTCGATGAGGTTTTCACTCGGGGCGTGGAAGTGGAACTGCTTGAGCTCAAACCTGGTGCCATCGAGTTGCAAAATGCTGCCCGGGGCATAACCGACCTGCACGGTATGACCATTGTTGACCACTGTGTTGCCACCCGCCTGATAGTGGAGTACCAGCGGGGCCAGTTTGGCCTCGACCAATCCGTTCAGGTCAACCGGCGACTGATTGCTACCCGCACACTGGCCAAACTCAGGGGTCAGCTTGGCCCAGTGGGCAGGCCCCGCCTCACCGCTATATTCCCAATGGGGGGTGGCAGCAAACACGACAGGGCACAGCAACAGGGAGCAGGCCAACAGAGACTTTCTCATCATACATCCTTATCTTGATTGAAAAGCACGACCATCCCCTACCCCGGATTGCGGGGCATGCAGAGATGGCATATCTGATACGCGGGATACAGAGCGGTAGAGCGACTTTCTAATGGTAACGAGCACGAGTTGGTCAATCGGTTTGACCGCGGCTCAATACAGAGTCGTTTGGCAAGTATATGGTGAGGGATCGGCAGAAACAGTGAAAGAGGGGGAAATTAATCAGCCGGCTATCCACTCATCGTCTGGCAGGCGCGGGGCAAGGTTCAGGGCGTCACGCTTTCATAACAACCATCCATAACAATCATCGCGGGAGTCCGGACTCCCGCGATGATTGCCGATAACGACAATTAACGGTCGCGATTCAACGCGATCAGACGATCAAGAATCGCTTCACCATCGGCGCGCAAACCGTTGTGCTCATATTCATTGGTGATCCAGGCACGACTGTTGCCAAGGCCACGCAGAGTTTCGCGACTGTAGTCAAACTCCACATACATATCCTCGGCATAGACGGCGCAGGCTACCGGCACCTTGTTGCGGGCCAGCTGGGCCGGATTATAGAGCGCCCCCCAGTCCGCCTTGTTGGCCAGCAGATGGGCCGCCTCTTTCAGGGGCAGCAACTCGCGGAACTGCTCGAACATCCAGGGGTAAACCATCTCGCCGGTGAAGGCGAAATCCTTGCCAGGCGCCCAGTTCACCGCAGGAAACTCCCCTCTGACCCGATCCGCCGCCCAGCGAGTCGCCTCCCCTTCGGCATAGATAGCCTCGTGCAGGATGGCAAACAGCGGGTTGGTATTGAATGGCTGCATGCTCTGCACCTGATAGAGAAAGGCCGGGCTCAGCTTGTCGCCGATAAAGGCCTCTTCCAGCAGGTAATAAAGCTCCTCGAAAGCACCCGTAGCGCCGAGATCCAGCCCTTGCTGCTGGAACTGCTCCACCGTCAGGCGCTGGCCGTTGGGCAGCCGCACATCGTGCTGGTGCAGATGGTTAGCCAACCGGTTGGCAATCCCCTGAGCGTGGGGGAAGCGGGCGAAGAAGGCTCGGTTCTTGTCAGCCACCCGCTGATAGGTGGCGCGGTAAACCTCCTCGGCGCTGCGGCCAATCGGCGCGATGCCGCCGGTGATATAAACCTCCCGCAGGCTATCGGGGAAGAGCGAGAGATAGGTCAAGCAGCAAAAACCACCAAAGCTTTGCCCCAGCAGGCTCCAGCGATGCTTGGGACTGAGCTCCAGCCGGATGAACTCGGCATCTTGCACTATGCTGTCGGCGCGAAAATGGCTGAGATACTCCGCCTGCTCGGTCGGTGTCATTTTGGCCAGAATATGCCCATGGATGGGGCTCGACATCCCGGTGCCACGCTGATCCAGCAGCAGCACTCTGAACTCCTGCAACGCCCGCTTGAGCCAACCACTGTTAGCCGTCGGGCGCGGCGCCCCGAATCCCGGCCCCCCTTGCAGAAACAGCAGCCAAGGCAACTTCTCATCGAGCTTGTCTTTACGGCAGAGGGTACGGGCAAACAGGGTAATGCTGTCACCATCCGGCTCACCATGATCGAGGGGAACGGTAAAAAAGTGCGGCTCGCAATGAATGCCGTCCAGTACATAGCTCAAGGGGCTGTTCATCTGGGGTCTCTCCGTCAGGATGGGAACATCATTGACCCCATCATATCCTCGCCCAGCCACAGGGTCACTCCGGTTTTCCAAAATGTTAACAATGGCTTAAAGGTCGAAACATCACCAGACAAGCCGCTCTTCAACGGTGCTGAATTAATTGTTTTGCGGGGGAGATTGACGCCATGGCGCCATTCAACAAAGATGGCTCGCCTGCACAGGAGTGCAGCCATTCAGGCCGACAAAATGGATAAGGGAATGTGATGAAACCGAAGTGGATCAGGGCCAGAAAAAGAGAGAAGAAGCCATGCCCTGGCAGCATGTTGCAGACCGGAATGCTGCTGTTCAGTGCCACCTGTGGCGCGACGCTCTTTTTGGCAGCATGCAACAGCAACTAGAAATGAAAAAGCCCGCTCGATTGAGCGGGCTTTTCGAATTTGGCTCCTCCTACTGGACTTGAACCAGTGACATACGGATTAACAGTCCGCCGTTCTACCGACTGAACTAAGGAGGAATTGTGGTGCCCAGAGACGGAATCGAACCGCCGACACGGGGATTTTCAATCCCCTGCTCTACCGACTGAGCTATCTGGGCAACGGCGCGCATTAAACCCTTTCCAGCGCAGAGTGTCAACCATGATGGCACGATAAAAAGCACGTTCGCTCAACAACTGAACGCAATGAACGGTTATTAGCCGTTTCGGAGCAGAAATCTGCCTAACCGTGACCCGCCTCATATATGAATGATCACCAAACCGCGGGAAATCACGGCCTCTATAGCTTTGCCACATTGAGCCGAATCCACTCTGCGAGTATGCTTTGCCGCAATGATACCGCCTGGAGGCAACATGAGTCTGAATATGCAAGAGTGGCGTGAAGAGACCACCGAGATCGTCAACGAACTGCTGGCCGATGGCAGCAATCCCGATGCGGATTACGACATCGAGCACCACTTCGCCTGCCAGGATTTCGACCGTCTGGAAAAAGCAGCGGTTGACCTGTTCAAGGCCGGTTTTGAAGTGACCGATGCCGAAGAGATGGAACTGGATGACGGCGCCACCATCTTCTGCTTCGATGCCACCATCGAGTGCAAGCTGAATGTCGAAGCGATCGTTGCCGATATCGCCAAGATGCTGCCCATCCTGGAAAAATATGGGGTGGACTACGATGGCTGGGGCACCTACTTCCAGGATTGATCCCTGCCACAAACAGAGAGGCCACCTGCGGGTGGCCTCTCTGTTATTGCAGACTGTCACAAATAACTGGCGGCAAACTGCTCGGGCGACAACGGGGGGCTGAACAGATAACCCTGTAGCCGATCACACCCCGCCTGGGTCAGCCACAACTGTTGCTCGACGGTTTCCACCCCTTCTGCAGTAATGCAGATCCCCAGCTCATGACCAAGTCCGATGACCGATCTCACGATGGCGGTGGTGGCACTGTTGCTGACCAACCCCTGGGTGAAGCTGCGATCCAGCTTGAGCGTGGCGACCTTGAGCCTTGGCAGATAGGCCAGCGAGCAATACCCAGTACCGAAATCATCGATGGCCAGTTGAAAACCGGCGGCGATCAGGTTATCCAGGTTGGTCTCGATCTCATCGGCATTCTCCATCAAGACTCCTTCAGTGATCTCCAGCTCCAGCTGGCCTGCATTCAGACCATGACGTGCAATGCAGCCCTGCACCAGCTTGCAGAGCGCCGGATCACGAAACTGCAACGGCGAAAGGTTGATGGAGAGTACCATATCCGGCTGATCGGTTTGCCACTGGGCCAACTGAGCACACCCCAACTCCAGCATCAGCTGACCAAGTTGGCCGATGATCCCCATCTCTTCGGCCAGTGGAATAAATTCTTCCGGCGAGATCATGCCAAGTTCAGGATGCGGCCAGCGGCAAAGCAATTCTGCACCACAAAGCAGATGGGTTGTGCTGCTGATAATGGGTTGGTAGACGGCAACCAGCTGGGATGACTTGATGGCGAGCGGTAACTGGGCGGCGATCAGTTGACGCCGCTTGAGCCGGGCGTGCAGCGCCGGATCAAACAGAGTGCAGTACTGCTGCTGCCGCTTGCCCTGCGCCAGCGCCGCTTCAGCATGGCTGAGCAACCGCTCGGCATCGCTTGCCCGCCCCTGAGCCAGCCCCAGAAACACCGGGATCTGGATACGATGATCTTCCACCTGATAGTACTCCATCAACTGCTGCTGCAGATGCTGGTTCCACTCCTGCAACGGCTCGTTGAAATCGGGGAGTAACAGACAGAAGTCATCGGCAGCCACCCGGCAGAGCAAGGTTCGCGGCGGAACCAATTGCTGTAGTCGCTTGGCCACCTGGCTCAGCAGGCGATCGGCAATCCGGATCCCGAAGCGATCGTTAACCTCACGAAAGTGGTGCAGATCGACCAGCACCAGTGTGGCGCTGCGGCACCCCAAATGGCGGCTGGTCTGCAAGAAACGGGAGAGTTTGAGCAGCCCGGTGAGGCTGTCGTAGTGCTGCTCCTGCTGCAACTGTGCCTGAGTGGTGCGCAAGCCAGTGATATCGCGCCCCAGCGTCAGGATCCCGAGGGAGTGACCATCCCCATCGGGGACATCGACCCGGGTGATCTCCATATGCCGTCCCTGCCCTCTGGCATCCAGCAGACAACATTCGCCGTGGCCCATCCCTTGGGGTGCCGCCAGCCGGAACGGCAGCTGCTGACCCAGCACCTCATCCGCCCCCTGACCAATAAAGTCGAGAAACGCCTGGTTGCACTCCAGCAACACCCCGTTGTGATCATCGAAACGGATCAGGTCAGGGATGGCATCGAGCAGAAAACGCTGCAGCACCTGCTGTTTTTTGACCGTCTGTTCCAGGTGCTTGCGCTGGGCAATCTCGTTGACCATTCCGAATACGGCATATGGCTCACCCTGAGCCGTGTAAAGCGGGATCTTGTGCACCTCCATCCAGCAGGTCTCACCGCCCCGATTACAGTGCAACTGTTGATGAAGCAAGGGAACGCCCCCCGTCAGCAACTGCGCGTCCTCGGTACGAAATACATCGCCCCATGGCATCTCTGCATCACTCTTGCCGACCACCTCGGCGGGTGAACCCAACTTGGCCTCAATGGCAAATTCACGATTGGCAAACAGGTAGCGACCATGCCTATCACGACAGAAGATACTCATTGGCAACTGGTCGATGATCTGCTGAAGCAGATCCGGGGTAAGCATGTTGGTCACAGGGGCGCTTATGGAGGAATTTCGAGCAAATCTATGATAGCAAACCAATTTTGTAAAGCACCCCCGGTAACCCCTCCGTTTACACCGATGCAGCACGCATGCTGACAGAGGTTGTCGCTCAGGTGATAATAGGCACCGGTTGGCCAATGGCCTGATAAATGGACGAGAGAAGCAAGATGAAAAAGATGATGGGGTGCGCATTGGCGCTGCTGCTGGCAGGTTGTGCTGGCGACAATAACGGTGGTGAGGAGTATCGCTACAACCCGCCGGTCGCCAAGGCGACCAACAATACCCAGGAGATGGCGATCCCGGTGGATCTGGTGTGGGCTCGCGCCGAAAAGTGGTTCACCGACCACGGCCTCACCATCGAAAACAGTCAGCGCGGTGCCGGCCTGATGACCGCCAATGTCAACCAGTCGGCCGACGGACTTGAGTGGCTGGACTGCGGCACCATGGGTTCCAAAGTAGCACTGGGCAACCCTGACCTGCAGATCAACCTGATCATCACCCAGAGCGGCAACAGCAGCGTGGCCACCGTCAACGTCAAAGGCAACACCGAGCTGTTCTTTGTGGAATCCTCAGGCGAGCGCGTATCAGCCCCGTCCATCAAGCCGGTCTGCGTCTCCCGCGGCACCCTTGAGCAGAGCCTGTTTGCCACACTCGGCAACTAATTTCGCCTCCCTGCCAAGATAAAAAAAGCGGCAGATTGCTCTGCCGCTTTTTTACTGTCCCGAGTTGGGCTTACTTGTCGATATCGAGCATGTTGTTGGTCAACATGTAATCGATCACTTGGTTGGCAGTAGTACCTGCCCCCCCCGTCAGACTATCGAAAGTATGGTTCATCAGCACTATTTCCTGAGTCACCGACGCAGTACTGCTCTCCTTGACCTGTAGATGTACCCCTTCATTGTCCTGGAACACCGACAGCAGGCTCTTCAGATCGTTCTGGTTACGAGAACCGTCGTGATCCAACAGGTCGCTCAGATCCAGCTTGTCACCTTCCGCCTTGGAGAAGTCGACCACGTAATCCTTGGCAACGCTGCCTGCGGCGGTATCGCCCTGCAGCCAGGTGAAGGTATCGGCACCGCTATCCCCCTTGAGAATGTCATTGCCAAGCCCGCCAACCAGGATGTCATTGCCCAGACCACCGATCAGGTTATCGTCGCCAATACCACCAAACAGGGTATCGTTGCCGCTGCCACCGTACAGGGTATCGTTGCCGCTCTCGCCATACAGGGTGTCGTTGCCGGCACCACCGAACAGGATGTCGTTGCCGGCACCACCGAACAGGAAGTCATCGCCACCCTGACCGAACAGGATGTCGTTGCCATCCCCGCCAATCAGCACGTCCGCCTTGTCATTGCTGGAGGACTGATCGAACTCGCTGGCATGGTCCGTGATGTAGTCATGGACCTGGGCATCGGTCACCGAGCCTGCGCCCAGCTTGCCGGCCACATACTGCTTGATGGCCGCGTAGCCTTCACCGTTGATACCGGCGAAGTGGATGGCATCCCCGAACAGGATGTCGTCGCCAGCACCGCCGTCGATCCGGTCACTGCCCGGCAGGTTATTCACCGAGGTGCCCAAGATGGCGTTGGCCAAATCGCTGGCGTTGACGCCGGTCATGATGACGCCGTCAGAGTCATAGGATTTGAGATCGTTGTAGGAGATGTTGGCCCCCAGTCCGATCGCTTCTACCGTAACCCCCATCCCAGTAAGCAGCCCAAAACCTGCTACCGAGTTATTGATAGTTGAGCTGGAGGTAGTGCCGCCATCACCATCCAGTGTTGAGTAGGTATATCCCCCCCTACCATCCGGACGCATAAAACCGATCGGGTTGCTGTATCTACCATCGGCATACACTCGGCCAGCGCTGTCGATGATGGTGTAGCCATTGGAGCTATATACCCGACCCGGAATATAGGTGCCACCAAGCAGACTGTTGAGATAGACGTCATAGCTGCTACCTGAGAAATTCAATACCCTCGGGTTGGAGCCTTCGTTACCGAGGTAATAAGTTGGCTGACCATCGGTAATGAAATAGGACAGATTCTTGGCATTACTGTTACTTTGAGCCGTAGAACTACTGAACCAGTTAGCAACCGTCTTGAACACATCTTCATAGTTGGTCCCCCCTCCGCTACTCATGGAATCGATTACAGCCTGCAGCTGATTCAAGGCATTGCTGTCTTTCAGGTTCACACTAATACTGGCATTCGACAGAGCATCAAAGTCAACCAGCATGATGTTGACTGTACCAGCCCCTTCGCTACCTGCGCTCGCTTTGAGGCTGGCGAAGATCTGTGCCAACTGGCTCTTGATGGTGTTCATGGCGCTGGTGCCGATACTGCCCGAGCTGTCGACCATAAAGGCGATGTTGTAGTTCTGGCCCGGCAGTACCACGCTGCCATCCAGATCCCCGACCACGATATTGTGCTCGTTGCCATAGGTGCGGTTCTGATCGCCCGGCTCCCCTTCGGTGGAAAGGAAGTAGCTCATGCGGATCGAATCCTGATCCGATGCACTGCTGGTCTGATCGGTCGCCACTTCCTTGGCAATGGCTTCTACCTTGAGGTCGAACTGGCCGGCACTGCTGCCCGGCACCCGCAGGGTCAGACCGGTCAGTTTGACGTCCAACGCGCTCTGGTTCCACAGACCGGTCAGCGTCAGCGTGCCATCGGCCCCCACGGTACCTAGCACGGTGGAGCCCTGATAGAGGGTCGACCCCGTCGGCATGCCGGTCAGTACCAGGCTGTCGAACTGCTCGCTACCATCACGGTCGGTCAGGGAAGCAGTGATCTCGAGCGGGTAATCCACCACACTCGGCTGTACCGCCGTCAGGGTGCCGTCGGTCTGGTTGAACTGGTAAATGCCGTCATCAAACTGCACCAACTCGATGTCGTAGAGCGACTTGCTGATGGTGATGCCGTTCTCCTTCACCAGGAAGTTGAAACCGCCGTCACTTCTGCGCTCGATGACATAGTTGGCACGCGAGCCCATCAGTACGGCCAGGTCGGTACCGGCGCCGCCAAACAGGGTGTCGCCACCCAATCCGGCCACCAGGATATCGTTGCCGGTACCGCCGTCGAGGGTGTCACCTGAGGTGGAGTTGCCACCGACCAGCACGTCATTGCCAGCACCGCCGACGAAGTAATCGCCGCCGCCCTTCACGCTGACGATATAGTCATTGCCGTTGCCGCCCACCACTTGATCCTGACTGGTGGTGCTGTCGGTCAGACTATTGGTGATGCCAAAGTTGCCCTTGTTGAAGTTGCCGCTCTGGAACGCCCCGGTGGAGATGCCGGACGACGGGTACTGGGTATAAAGCGGGACGCCGTTGCCCGTCAGGCTGATGTCGACCACCGGCTTGTCCGCGACCGCCGTGATATCGATCACCAGCTTGCCTGAGTTACTCAGGTTGGCACCATCGCTGATCTGGTAACCCAGAGTGGCGTAGTCCCCTTGCTGGTTGCCCGTCGTCGTACCGCCACCATTAAGGGCATTGCTGCTGGATTCATTGAGACTAGGCACAAAGCGCAGATGACCGCTGTCGATATCGGCGTAGGAGACAAGATCCCCCACCTTCACTGCAATCCACTGGCCAGCTGCGTTCAGGTATTCCAGCTTGCCGCTCAGCGGCAGGGTGTTGATCTGCACGCTCAGGTCAGAAGCGGCCTGATCATCGCTGGCACCAAACTGGGCCCACTTCAGCACCAGTGGCGTGTCCTCCTTGCCGGCACTGTAGCCACCCGTGGTCACCGGCGCCCGATCGTTGTCCACTATGGTGCCGGTCCCGCTCTGCCCACCGATGGTCACCGAGAGGGTCTCGTTCGTTTCGACCAAGCGATCGTTCACCGTCGGGATGGTCACAGTGAAGTCCGACACACCGGCTGGTACCGTGATCTTGCCGGTAGTGCTGTTATAGGTCACACCATTGCTGAACTGGGCATTGCCCCAATCCTGGTTGGAGGCGGGGTTGTTGCCCGAACCACGAATGGCGAAATCGTATTCAGTCGCTTCCTGGGTCGCATCTGACAGGGTGACTTTGTGCAGCAGATTGCCCCCTTCGGTTACGCTCTCGCTGGAGACTCCCTGAACCAGCGGCGTGAAGAGAGGCTTGGTTGCAAAGGAGCCAATGCTGGCGTCGCCGTCACCATCCACCACCCGGACCTGGAAGTCGATGTCGCCATCACCCAGAGGTTTGGACATGCGCTGATACTGGAAGAACTCCCACTTGCCTGTGGCCGGCGTAAACTCCAGCTTGAAGATGAGGTTGCCGTCCTCATCCTTCCCGACCAGGGTATTGGCGCCGCTGGCGGTGATGGCGATGGCAGAACCGGAAGCCGTTCGCAGACCATTTTCGAAGGTTGCCGGGTCCATTAGCAGCCCGATGGAGCCCTTGCCATCCGCCCCCCACTGCGGGGTCACGGTGCCAGAACCATAGGCGATTGCCTGCGCCGTGTTGGAACCGAGGAACTCGATGCTCTGTACGGTGAAGTCGCTGTTGTCGGAGGTATTGGTGCTGCCGTTGTTGGTCGCCTTGATCACCATGGTATCAAAGCCACCCTGCTGCACCTGGAAGTTCTGGTTGAACTCCCCACCCGATGCGTTGGAGTTGAATACCAGGGTACTGATCAGTACACCACCGCGATAGAACTCCACGACCCCGCTCTCCAGCTCGCCGCCAAACATTTTGCTGAACTTGATGTTGGCGCCGTAGGCAACCTTGCCCGCATCCAGCCTGACGATCAGCTGCTCGGAGGCGGACGATCCGTCGGCAAAGTGACGGAAGTCAATCTCGTTGGCGAGGTTGTGGTAAGGCGCAGCTCCGCTGGCCACCCCCAGCCCCGAGCTGGAACCGTTGACCACCGCCGTTACCAGTGAGGAGTCTGTTGCCGACTTGAAGCCCAGGGCGCTGATAGTAAAGCCCGCCATGTTCAGAGTGCTCTGGTTGCCACTGTACTTGGTCAGGTCAAAGAGCCCGGTCAGCACGTTCGGAATATCGGTCTTCACCACGGAAACGGCATCGCTGTTGTCGGCAATGGGGGAGTCGTCCTCAACGCTGACATCCAGCTTGTCCTTGGTGACGCCGCTGCCATCGGAGACCTCCACATCCAGCTGGAACGACAACTTGTCTTCCGAGGTCGTATCCCCGTGGTCGAGGGGACCTTTGAGGGTCACGTCATAGGTCCACTCACCCTTTCCACTGGCATTGGGTGCCGTCAGCTTGACCTCGACCACAGCCTTGTAATCGGCGCCGCCAATCACCCCTGTGTAGCCAACCAGCGTCTTGCTGCCCGCATCCCAGCTCCACTGGACCTTTGCCCCACCGGACGTCAGCCCGGCCGGTCCATTCAGGGAAATGTTGAGTGTGCTGCTGTCGATGTCGCCCACCGAGAGGGTACCGGACGCCTTGATGGCATTGGTGGTATCAGGATTGCCGACCGTGTCGGCAATGCCGTTTGCCAACCCCTCTTCAGAGACGATAACCCCGTTGGAGATGGTCAGCGTCGGCAGATCGTTGACCGCATCCACCTTGATGGTCACGGTTGCGGGACTCGCATCCACGGCGCCGTCGTTGTCTACCGCCGCATAGTTGAAGCTGGTGTTGCCGTTCCAGTTCGCATTCGGAGTGAAGGTGAGGTTGCCGGCGTCCGCCACCGCAATGCTCTGATCCACGGTCACCGCCACCCCGTTCAGATAGAGGATGCCGTTGGCAGGCAGGCTCTTGATAGTGAAACTCACCACGTTGCCATCAATGTCGCTGCCACTGAGGGTCGGAATGGCGATGCTGGCTGCATCTTCCTGGCCGTTTGCCTGCTTGTTCGCCGTCTCCGGCGCTTCATTCAGGATCTGCGCGTTGTCGCTGCCCGGCAGTGAGACGTTGCCCGCCTTGTCGGTCTGGGTCGCCGTCACCGTCAGCGACTTGCCGTTGGCCGGGGTCGTTTCCGTCCAGCTGATGGTGCCGTTCTGATAGCCGTAGCTCTTGCCATTGCTTGCCAGCAGGGTGCCATCGGCCTTGAGCGTCAATTGGACAGTACTGTTCACCCCACCATTGTTGATGGTCAGCGTCACCTTGCCGCCCGCAACCAAGTCAGCATGATTGACCTCTGCCCGAACCTGGATCTGATCATTGCCAATCTCGGCCTTGGTCAGCATTTGGTCATTATTGGTGTCATCAACGATGGTCACGGTCGGTGCTGAGGAAGCTACGCTGTCCAGGATCGCCTCTTCCTTGTCGCTCGCCGGGTTGCCCGCCTGGTCGGTCACGTCCGCCTTCACGGTGAAC